>NZ_JAEQDD010000102.1:0-29060 GCF_020737885.1 Microcoleus sp. PH2017_34_RAT_O_A
GATCGCGTTTGAGGAAGGAACAACAGCACCGGAGATGATGTTGTTACCCAGCATCAAGGAACCAGCAACTGGTTCGCGGATGCCGTCGATGTCCACTGGAGGAGCAGCGATGAAGGCGATTACGTAACAGATTGTTGCAGTCAGCAAGGTAGGAATCATCAAGACTCCGAACCAACCTACATAAATGCGGTTGTCGGTTGATGTTACCCAGTTGCAGAATTGCGACCAGATATTGGCGCTTTCGCGCTGTTGTAAGGTTGCCGTCATGTGTTTATGATTGCTATTGGTTTTTCAATGTTCGGATGATGTCTCTATTATTAACGGTATCGTTAAGGTTTGTAAAGGCCTGTAACGACAGCTTAACTGATGAGAGTCATCAGGAAAGCTGATGAAACGATCCAGAGGCGAAAAAAGCCCATTATTTGGTGGAACCCGCACGCGAGTCCGTTGCGGACTGTGGTGCAAGATGCCAGATTGATGCTGTAGGGGCAATCCCTCGCAGTTGTCGCAATGTATATATATAGTGTTTTGTAGGGGACATCTTCCCCGTGGTAGCCGCGCGCGATCGGGATGCGGCGCTGTGTCTGAGCTTGGAAAATTGCCAAAAGAATATAGATGCGGGGCGGGGAATGCCAGTCTGAAGGGGACTCAGCGGGTTTTAAACAGCTTGTTACTCCAGTCATCTATATTATAAAAATGCTGTAGCAGTTGCGTGCGTAAGCCAGCTTCGATCGGGGTAGCGTTCGATCGACAATTCAACTCGTGCGATCGCCAATCTAGCGCACTGAGCCTTAATCAATAATTATCAAACCAGAGCGAGCAAATCCTCTCTAAAGTTAGTTGAAAAAAAATTAAATTGAGTTAATACTTATCAAAATAAACAACTATCAATACTTAATAAACTAACCACAAGAGAGTTAAACCCATGTCAGAAAATTATCTAGGATTAGATACAGAAGATTACGAGTCCCTCAAAAGCGAGATAAAAACCCTCAAAGCGCGCGTTGCCGAACTAGAGTCGGCATCGAAACCCGAACCCGCTATCGTTGCCAAACAAAAGGCGCTATTTGCTGTAGTGACCAAAATTCGCGAGTCGTTAGACTTAGATATTATTTTTCAATCAACCGCTCGGGAAGTTCGCCAACTGCTGAATGCCGATCGAGTAGCAATATTTCGATTTTACCAGCAGTCAGGATTTGACGACGGGGAATTTGTGTCAGAAGACGTGATCCCAGAGTTTCATTCAGTAAAAGCTGTAAAGGTGCACGATCACTGCTTTGGTAAACAATATTCAATGCGGTATCAGCAAGGAAGAATTCAGGCAGTCAATGATATCAATCAAGCCGGATTGAGCGATTGCCATATAGCTGTTCTTGCTCAATTTAATGTCAAAGCAAACTTAATCGTACCTTTAATCAAAAGAAATAAACTTTGGGGATTGCTCTGCATTCACCAATGTCGCGCCCCACGCCAGTGGCAGCAAGATGAAATTGACTTTGCCAGTCAAATTGCGGTGCATTTAGGAGTAGCAATACAGCAAGCAAAACTTTTAGATGAAGCTCATAGGCGGTCAACAGCACTCCAGACTACTCTAGAGGAGCAATTGCGAAAACGCACAGAAGAGCTGGTTAAGGAAGCAGACCGAGAACGAGCCATAACTCGGATGATTGATAAGATCCGCCAAACCTTAGATATGGAAACAATTTTCCAGACAGCAGCGACAGAAGTTCGCAAACTTTTGAATGTCGATCGCATTGCCATTTATCAATTCCGTGAAGACTATTTCGGCGACTTTATCTTTGAATCTGAATCGGGAAACTGGCCGAAATTGGTAGGCAGCGGCTGGGAAGATCCCTACTTAAACGAACACCAAGGAGGTCGATTCCGGTGTGCGGAAACCTTTATCGCTGATGATATCTACAATGCCGGCCAGAGCGATTGTCACATAGAAGCTTTAGAATATTTTGGTGTCAAATCCTGTGCGGTAGTTGCGATTTTTAAAGGAGAGAAACTCTGGGGATTGCTCAGTGCCTTTCAACACACAGGTGCGCGTCACTGGGAAGACACAGAAGTAAAGTTACTGAATCAAATTGCCACTCATTTGGGCGTGGCTTTGCAGCAATCCGAGTACCTAGAACAAATACAGTTTCAAGCTAAACAGCAGGCGAAAGCAGCCGAACAGGAACGCACATTAACTAGAGTAATTGAACGGATTCGCCAGACGCTAAATATTGACAAAATATTTAGCGCAACAACTCAAGAAGTACGGCAAATTCTCAATTGCGATCGGGTTGGAGTGTACCGTTTTTTTCCAAACTGGAGCGGGGAATTTGTGTCGGAGTCGGTAGCAGAAGGTTGGATACCTTTAGTAACTGATAAAATTAAAACAGTCTGGCAAGATGATTATTTACAAAAAACTGAGGGTGGCAGGTATCGCCATCAAGAAATTTTTGTAGTTGATGACATCTATAAAATTGGTCACTCTCCATGTCATATCGAAATTCTGGAACAAATTCAAGCCAAAGCATATTGTGTAGCGCCTGTTTTTGTGGGGGAAAATCTCTGGGGTTTGCTAGCAGCTTACCAGAACTCTGGTTCCCGTGAGTGGGAAGCAGGAGAAGTGAGGTTGCTGGCTCAGGTTGGCAGTCAATTGGGAGTAGCTATGCACCAAGCAGAATTGCTCGATCGCACTAAAAAGCAGTCCTGGGAATTGCGGACGACTTTGGCAGACTTAAATGCGATCGTTGACAATTTGGCTGACGGGTTATTAGTCACTGACATTGAAGCTAAAATTACCAGGTTTAATCCGGCACTGCTGGCGATGTTTGAATTAAAAGATGTTGACCTGAAGGGGAAAAAAGTATCCGAAATCTTTCCTAAAAAATTAGCCCAATTGGTTGAGGCGACTGAACATAGAGAGGGAGAAATTGTGACGCTGGAAGTGGAACTAGAAAATTCTAGGATAGGTCAAGCTTTAGCGACCACTATTCTGAAAGAAGCGGTAAAAGACGAAGCAGATCGATCTCTAGGTTCGGTGATTTTGATTCGAGATGTGACGGTGGAACGAGAAGTTGACCGAATGAAAACTGATTTTCTGGCTACAGTTTCTCACGAACTGCGGACGCCTTTAACTTCGGTTTTGGGTTTTGCTTCGCTGATTAAAGAAAAACTAGAAGAAGTGATTGTTCCCGGAGTCGTATCGGAAGACAGAAAAATCAAAAAAGCTTTAAATAAAGTTGCAGATAATATTAACATTATTGTCTCAGAAGCTGAACGGCTGACATCTTTAATTAATGATGTTTTGGATATTGCTAAGATGGAAGCGGGGCGAGTTGAATGGCAGTTACAGCCGACAAATCCAGTGCAAATCTTAAAACAGGCGATCGCCGCTACGTCATCTTTATTAGAAAAGAATAATTTAAAGTTGATTAAAGATTTTAGTCCCGGACTGCCACAGGTATTAGTAGACCGGGATCGCATGGTTCAAGTCGCGATCAATTTAATCTCGAATGCAGTCAAGTTCACAGAATCAGGTTCTGTCACCTGTCGGGCAAGAGTAGAGGGTGACGAGCTGGTTATTAGCATTATTGATACTGGCATCGGCATTGCACCAGAAGACCAAAGCAAAGTTTTTGAAAGATTTAAACAAGTGGGAGATATCCTGACCGAAAAGCCTAAAGGCACTGGCTTGGGGCTGCCAATTTCTAAACAAATCGTTGAACACCACGGCGGTAGAATTTGGCTAGAAAGCGAGTTAGGCAAGGGCAGCACTTTTTTCTTTAGTATACCGCTAGTTAAAAATATTGAGTCGGTGGAAAAATGCAAAATTATCAATGATTTAATCGGGCAACTGAAACAGCAAGTGCTCAGCAGAACTCCGCTCGGCGTTAAAGGAGGCCAGCAACTTTTAGTTGTTGACAATGAGCCTAACATCCGAGATATATTGAGGCAGTCACTGGAACAAGAAGGATATAAAGTCGCGGAGGCAATTAACGGTAGAGATGCTATTTCTCAGGCTAAAGCAGTCAAACCGGATCTGATTATTTTAGATGTAATGATGCCTCACATCGACGGTTTTGATGTGGCGGCAGTTCTCAAAAATGACCCAGAAACTCGGGGGATTCCGATTATCATCGTGTCTCTAATTCAAGACAGAGACAGGGGCTGGCGTTTGGGAGTTGACAGGTATTTTACCAAGCCTATAAATATAGCGGGACTGTTAAAGGAGATCGGCTTGCTGCTGCGACAAGGGATGTCTAATAAGACGGTGTTGGTCGTTGTTAACAATGCTTCTACTTTCAAAATTTTGTCGGCTGCGTTGCTTTTTCAGGGATATAATGTGATGGAGGCATCTGATGTTACAGAATGCCTGGATCGAGTGAGAGCGATCGAGCTGGATTTAATTATTATTGACGAAGCCTTATCTCAAGAGCAAGAATTAGTCAAAAAATTGCGCCTTACTAAGGGCTTGGAAAAAGTCTCCATAATTGTTTTGGGAGATATTGTAGAGGATAACGGGCTGAGCAAACACATTCATGGGAAATTGTTGTGAAAAAAGTTTTAATTGTGGATGACGAACCGAATATTCTGATTTTGATGGAGCAGGCTCTAGAAAAGTTGGAAGATGAGGATGATGTAGAGTTGCTGACTGCGAGAGATGGAGTTGAGGCGTTGAACAGAATTAAGGAAGAAAAGCCGGATTTGGTTTTTCTCGATGTGATGATGCCGAAAATGAGCGGGTTAGAGGTATGCAATACGGTTAAAAATGAACTAGGTATGGAGGACGTTTACATTATTATGTTGACAGCTAAGGGACAAGAATATGATAAGCAAAGCGGTATGGCTGTGGGGGCAAATCTTTATATGACTAAACCTTTTCGCCCGAAAGAAGTGCTGGTCAAAGCTAGGGAAATTCTGGGTTTGACGGCACAGATGTAGCGAGAGGTATACAATCAATTCACAAGAATATTTTTTGGTTTTTGGTGGTTGCTAGCCTGCCCAAAAACGGATACAATCCCCCGGCTATAGTCGTGGATGCTCCAAAAATTTTAGACTAAGTTTCAAGCTCCCAGAGTTATCTGCCCTTGTAAATCTAAAATCTAAAATCTCTATCCTCAAATTGGCTGACTGGTTACAAACGAATGAATAACGATAGATCGCTCACTCATGATTAATAGCAAAGTAAATGGTTCGTATCAATCTCAAAAAATTGATTTCTAAGAGAGATTTGCGGGTGGTTATTGAGGGCGCGCTCGGTGTTTTAGACGCTCCGATGGCTATTCGGAATGTTGAAGGGGCTATTTTATTGGGCGAAGATTGTCAGACCTACTTCAATACTTATCCTATCATCCTAGCCGATGAAGTTATCGGTTACGTAACAGGAAGTCAAAAAGCAGCATTTATTGCCGATATGCTGAGTTATGCTGCCAGCGCCGACTTGGATATAAGAACTCTGGCTGTTGATACTTTAGATAAGTACGAAGAAGTTAATTTTTTGTACGATTTTTCAAGCAAAATAGCTACTTGTTTGGGTGTGGCTGAAGTCAGTCAATTGGTGGTAACTGAAGCGAAAAAGTTGATTGAGTCTACCAATATTTCAGTGATGCTAATGAATGAAAAGACAGGAAAACTGGAGATTGTTTCTGCTAGGGGTAAAGAGTACAACCATAAAACAAAAATCGGTTCCAATATGGGGATAGCAGGTCATATTTTTGTTTCTGGTAAAGCTGAAATAGTCAATGATGTATTGTCCGATCCGAGATATGTTATGGGAGACAATGAGATGCGTTCTATGATTTGTGCACCTCTAACAACTCAGAACGGTACAATCGGCGTTATCAATATTAGTCATAACGAACTTGTAAACTATACGGCACAGGATTTAAAATTATTTACGGCTTTGGCATCGCAAGCGGCCGCGGCGATCGAGAATGCGCTTTTACATGAAAGTAAATTGAAGGAAGAACGAATTAAAAATAATTTGGAAAGATACCTTTCTCCCCAGGTGGTGCGAGCAGTTATCGAAGCTAAAGGAGATATTTCTCTAAATCCAACTAAGCGCAATTTAACGGTGCTTTTTTCGGATATTAGAGATTTTACTACTAAGTGTGAGGAGCTGCCTGCTGAGAAAATAGTGATGTATTTAAATGAGTATTTCACGGAGATGGTAGAGGTAATTTTTAGTCATGAAGGTACTGTGAATAAGTTTGTGGGAGATATGATTGTAGCAATGTTTGGGGCGCCTTCGGAGGTGGCCGATCGCGAAAGGAAGGCGATCGAAACTGCGATCGATATGCAGCGACGGATTGGGAGGATGTCGGTTCCTTGGATTACGGATAATTTTCTGACTGGTATTGGGATTAGTTCGGGGGAGGTAGTTGTTGGTAATATTGGTTCGCCGCAGCACATGGATTATACTGCCATAGGGGATGAGGTGAATATTGCATCTAGGTTGCAGTCAATGGCTGAGGGAGGACAAATTTTGGTGAGCGATAGTGTGTACAGCGTTACTAAAGATATGTTTGAGTTTAGGAAAATTGGCTCTGTGATTGTTAAAGGTAAGAAGAAAGCTGTCGAAACTTTTGAGGTGATTTATCATGAATGAAGTCAGTAGTCATTAGTCATTAGTCATTAGTCATTAGTTATTAGTCATTAGTCAGTATGATAGGTCGGACACGGCAGTGCCGTTTCCCTACCGCGATCAATTGTAGGGAAACGGCACTGCCGTGTCCTGATTTCTTAGCCGTGTCCTGATTTCTTAGTCATTAGTCATCAGTTAGTAGTTATTAGTCAGATGGCAGAAAAAAGAGGGAAAAACATCTAGTTTTGCAGTATTGTCTGTTTATTTGCTAAGCTAGAGGTTGCGCTCTCTCAATAAACCTTATATTTATGCACAGGTTATTAACTGGGAAACTGCGAGTAGACTGTTTAACAATACCGATCGCTAATCTTCCAGCAAATCTATCGGGTACTAAAATTGTACAGCTTACGGACTTTCACTATGACGGGGAGCGGCTGTCGGAATGGTTGCTAGAAGAGGCGATTGTGGCGGCTAATGAAGCGGAACCAGACTTAATTTTTTTAACCGGAGATTTTATTACCTACGATCCGGCGCCTATTTACGGCTTGGTGCAGCGATTGAAAAATTTGCAAAGTCGGGTGGGAATTTACGCTGTTTTGGGCAATCACGATCACTATTATCCAGGGGCAAAAATTAAGGTTGCTAATGCTTTGAATAACGCAGGTATTCGGGTTTTGTACAATGAAGCGATTTATCCTTTGGGGTCTGAATTGGCTTTAGTTGGGTTTGCAGATTTTTGGTCTGGCGATTTTGCACCTGCGCCTCTAATGGCATCAATCAATCCGGCGATTCCTCGGATTGTATTGTCTCACAATCCTGATACTGCTGAAAATCTGCAACAGTGGCGGATTGATTTGCAGTTTTCGGGACACACTCATGGGGGTCAAATTGTGATTCCTGGTATCGGGCCTTTGTATGCTTGGGTGAGAAAAATTGGTTATTTGATTCCTGAAGGAATCCGAAAATTTGTTCCTTTTGTGTCGGCTTGCGATCGAGTAGTTCGTCACTGGGAATGGGCTAGCGGTTTGCATCGGGTTGGGAGTAATTGGTTGTACGTGAATCGCGGTTTGGGTACTTATGCGCCGGGGAGGTTATTTTGTCCGCCGGAGGTGACGGTAATTACTTTGGTTTGTCAAGATATGTAGGGATTGCTTTAGGGTGTGAAGGAAGAATGCTTCGGATGGAAGATGGAACCGCGAAGACGCAAAGGACACGAAGGAAGATGAAAGATGAGCAGAATTCCTATTATTAAGTGGGTTCTGCAAAGCGATAGCCTCTGGCGTAAAAGGAAGAATGCTTCGGAAGAAAGATGGAACCGCGAAGGCGCAAAGGACACGAAGGAAGATGGAAGATGAGCAGAATTCCTATTATTAACTGGGTTCTGCAAAGCGATAGCCTCTGCCGTAAACTGTGTGAATTAGGACGGATTCACCGGGTGCTTCTATTTTGCGGCGCAGGAGGCGAATTTGAGCTGCTAATACGTTGCTGCTGGGTTTTTCGGCTTCACTCCACAGGTATTGGTGGATTTGTTCGTGTGTTAGTATTTGACCGGGATGTCGCATTAGGTATTCTAATAGTTGACATTCTTTTTCTGATAGGTCAATTGTTCGATCGCCCCGATAGGCTATTTGATTGTCGTAGTCTAGCTGTAAATCTGCAACTTGCAGGCGCCCGACAGCCACTTCGGGGTCAAAAGTAGGGGGGCGGCGCAGTAGGGCGCGGACTCTGGCTAGGAGCTCTCGCAGTTCAAAAGGCTTGACTAGATAGTCGTCTGCGCCTGCGTCGAGTCCTTGTACGCGATCGTCTAGGGTGTCTTTGGCGGTGAGAAATAGGACTGGGGTATTCCGTCCTTGCGATCGCAATTGCTGACAAATTGCTAATCCGGATTGTCTCGGCAGCATCCAATCCAAAATTAGCAAATCGTAATTTCCCTGCATTGCTAAATTGCTGCCAGTTGCGCCGTCAAATGCGACATCAACTGTATAACCTTCGCGGGTTAAAACTCGACTCAAAGGGTCAGTCAACTCAACTTCATCATCAACTAAAAGAATCCGCATCCTGATTTTAGATTTTAGACTTTTGATTTGAGCATGAATTACACAAAACTTGCAAACAAGCAGGTTTTGTAGGGGGAAATTCCCCGTGGTTGCCATCTGTGGTGAGGTGGCGATCGCGACCTTTTGAGGTTAAGTAAACTGATTTTTGCTAGATTTTAAGATGTGCAATACTTTCCGATTCGCTGTAAGCTGCTGCTAGCCATTCCTGCATTGCAGGTAGTGCCAACAGCGCATCAGCATAAGCTTGTGCTTGTGCATCTAATTTGACTTCGTAGGTGACAAAACGCATGACAACGGGGGCAAACATGGCGTCAGCAATTGTGAATTGTCCGAACAGCATATCGCCACTGGTGCCGAATTTTTGGCGGCATTCGCGCCAAATTGCAAAAATGCGATCGATCTCTGCTTCGACACCGGGCGTCATTCCTTCTCCCGGATAGCGGTTGCGACAGTCCATCGGCATATTTTCGCGGAGATTTTGGAAGCCTGCGTGCATTTCGGCACAGATGGAACGGGCGATCGCCCGTTGCGCTACATCCGCCGGCCATAAATCATTTGCAAAGCGTTCTGCAACATACTCGCAAATTGCTAAAGATTCCCACACTTTCAAGTCGCCATCAATTAAAACTGGCACCTTTCCCGAAGGAGAATAGCGCCGAATTTCCCCATGGGTTGTCGGCCCGTCTAGGGGGATTCTCACTTCGGCAAAATCTATTCCAGCTTGTTTCATCGCCAGCCAAGGACGCAGCGACCAAGACGAATAATTTTTGTTGCCGATTACCAGAGTCAATTTGGTCATAGTTTTACTTTCAGCTATCATCTATTTAGCAGACAATCCTTAAGAAAATTCGATTTAACTCAGCCTCAATACAATATATTATACACAAACACAATTATTAGCAATACCTGAACTTATTTTGATATTTGAACAATTTGTGCTATTGTGGTTGAGGAAAAAGCTGTTTCCGCTCGGGCAGCGCCGATTCCGCATCCCAAATTAAGCAATTTACAATCGCAAATCAATATGATTACCGTAGCACTTCCCAAAGGCGGACTGTTAGGAGATAGCATTCGACTGTTTAAATCCGTTGGATTAGACTTCAGTGCTTTTCTCGATTCCTCTAACCGCCAACTTCAAATTTATGACACTACCGGAACGGCAAAAGCTTTGCTAGTAAGGACGCACGATGTGCCGGTTTATGTGGAATACGGTCAAGCTGATTTGGGCGTTGCGGGTTATGATGTTTTGCGGGAAAAAACTCCGAAAGTTGCAAATTTAATTGATTTACAATTTGGCAAGTGTCGGCTGTCGGTGGCGGTGAAGGAATCTAGTTCTTACAGACGCAGTGTGGATTTGCCTCCTCACGGTAGAGTTGCTTCTAAGTTCGTACACTGTGCAAGGGAATATTTTCATAATTTGAATTTGCCGGTGGAAATTGTGCCGCTTTACGGTTCTGTGGAGTTGGGGCCGATTACGGGTATGTCGGAGGCGATTGTGGATTTGGTTTCGACTGGCAAAACTTTGCGGGAAAATGGTTTGGTGGAAATTGATGTTTTGTTTCAAAGTTCGGCTTATTTGATTGGTCATCCTTTGAGTTATCGTTTGAATTCTGGCGGGGTTAATGAGTTGATTGGGAAGTTGAGAGAGCAGGTTTTGACGGCGGTTTGATGTGCGATCAAATTAGGATCAGTCCAGGATGTAACAGCCACTCTTATGGAGTTAGTTTTTAAGTACGTAGTTGCGATTGGGTGCTCTTCGATCTATGAAAGAGCGCTGAAGCGCAACTACGTACCTTCTATGAAAGAGCGCTGAAGCGCAACTACGTACCTTCTATGAAAGAGCGCTGAAGCGCAACTACTACGTACCTTTTTTATTTATCTCATTTCGGAGCTGATATTGGCAGGTATAAGACCTAGTTTTTCTTGGCATTTTTCTATATAAAAACGGGTCACTGTATCAGCAGGGTTTTGTTCGATTAGTTGCTGAAAATATCCCAAGGCGGCGACAAATCTTTCGGATTGCCATCCTTGAATTCCTTTGTCAAATAAAGCCTGGGTAAGCTGCTTGGCTTCAGAGTCGGGACTGGATGCTGGCCAGATTTCGTAGATTTCAATAGCTTGCTGCTTGCCGCGCGGGGTTACTCGATCGATCCAGCGATAATAATAATTGTTGCTTGGCGAATGACTGTCGGCTGCTGTCGCGTGAGAAGTGGAAATCATATTCTCCGGTGTTTCCACTTCCAAGTCGCACTTTAATAATAAACTTTCTTTTGAGCTTGAGTTCGGACTTATGCTATTTAGAAATTCTCTCGCATGAACGATCGCATTTTCGCTAACAATTATTTGGCAACCGTATATTTTAGTTAAATTTTCTAACCGAGAAGCTGTATTTACCACATCGCCGATGACTGTAGAGTCCATCCGGCGATCGGAACCCAAGGTGCCGATCATGCCGATACCCGTGTTAATTCCCGTACCAATATTGACGGGATATTCTAAATTGTATTTGTGGCGCTCGACATTAAATTCATGCAAACTTTCTTGCATGGCTACTGCGGCTTCGATCGCATTTATAGCGTGAGAATGCGGCTGGTCAAATACTGCCATGATGGCATCGCCGAGGTATTTGTCAATAAACCCGCCGTGGGAGGTGATGCAATCGTTCATTTTCGTAAAAAAAGCATTCAACCATTCAAAGGTTTCGCGTGCTTCTTGAGATTCTGCGATCGCAGTAAACCCGCGAATGTCGCAAAATAAAATAGTCAGCTCTTCTTCTGTGACATTGCCCAACTGAATTGATTCTATCCCTTGGGGCGCAATTCGTTCGAGAAGCTGTTCCGGGACAAATAGGTGAAATTTTTCGGAAAGATATTCGTTAGCCTCCCAGGCGGCGGCAATTTGGCGCTTGCTTTGCTCTTTTACCTGCTGGTTGAATTGGGAAGACGCAACTTGCGATCGCATTTGGCTCAACTGCAAAATATTTTCAACTTTCGCCAGCAACAAGCGACTGTTAAAAGGCTTTGTTAAATAATCATCTGCCATTATTTCCAACCCTCGCAGGCGAGAGGTATCGTCATCGAGGGCAGTCAAAAAAATTACCGGTACAGTTTGCAATGCGGTATCATTCCGCAGGATCTCGCACACATCAAAACCGTCCATATCCGGCATCATAATATCTAGTAAAATTAAATCCGGTCGAGATACACGGGCGAGGGAGAGGGCTTCATCGCCCGATCGCGCTGATACTGTGGCGTATCCTTTCATTTGCAATAACTCTTCCAGTAAAATTAGATTAGCTGGCTCGTCATCAACCAACATGATGCAGGGCGACTTGTTTGACATGGAATATGATGTATATTGAATTTAGCTCGGGACTGGCGCGTGTAGATGCTCGAAACCTGGTTGATTCGTATATTTCTAGTTATTAAACTCGATATTTTTGGCAGGAACCGGGTTTCTGAGGCAAGTGCGCGCAAGTCCTATAGAAATTTATCTACTATTGAGTCTAACGTTTTCACTTATAAATTGTAATAAATGGCACTGCTGGAACTGCAAATAATTATTGTTAGTTGAGAAAAGAACGGACTGTAGCGATCGCCAAATTTAGATCCAGCGGCTTGCTCAAATAAGCAGAAGCGCCAGCTTCCAAACATCGATCGCAATCGCCAGCCATCGCCATCGCCGTCACCGCAATCATCGGTACCGAGTCCCAGACAGGATTTGCTTTCACTCGGCGCATCAACTCAAAGCCATCAACATCGGGTAACTGAATGTCCATCAAGATCAAATCTGGCAGCAATTCCGGCGCAGCAGAGGCGGCATGGATGCGATCGAGCATTGACGAACCATCCGCGATAATCTCTACCCCGTAGCCCTCCAATTCCATCACCTCAGAAATTAACATTTGGTTAAAAGGCTGGTCTTCCACCACCAGAATCCGCTTACTGCCAAGTGGTAATGCGATCGCAGAAGCAGGAACTAACTTAGCATCCAAAGCACAAGCAGCAAAGCTGCCCAACTCTTGACGCATCTCCGTCAAAGGCAGCCAAACGCGGAACAAACTGCCGCGATCGCAAACAGATTGAAAAGAAACAGTTCCGCCGTGCAATTCCGCCAGACGCTTAGTCAAAGCCAAACCCAAACCTGTACCTTCGTGGCGCCTAGTCAGGGAAGAATCCACCTGTTGAAAAGGTCGGAATAGCAAGTGCCAGCGATCCTGAGGAATGCCGATACCCGAGTCTTTCACCTCAAGACAAAAGTAGGGAGTGCTGGCATTTACAGGAGAACAATCAGGGCGGTAATCGCCATTAATTTCATTGCCGTAGGCCAGACGCCCGCTAAGTTTAACTTGTCCCCGTTCGGGGGTAAATTTGATAGCATTGGAAAGTAAATTAATCACAATTTGTCGCACTCGCCGTTCGTCGAGCAAAACTTTAGTAATGCGGTAGTCGAGTTCTAAAGACAAAGCAATTCGCTTTTTATCTGCCCGCGGCTGAATCATTTTCAGACAGTCTGTGGCGAGTTCGTGAACGCGAACAGGCAGTAAATTGAGTTCTACTTTTCCTGCTTCAATTTTAGAAAGATCGAGAATATCGTTAATTAGCTGCAACAAGTGCTGACCGCTTTTTTCGATCAGTTCTACATAGTTAACTTGTCGATCGCTCAACTGGCCGGATGTTTGGCGCAGCAGCAAGTCAGAAAATCCGAGAATGCTGTTGAGAGGCGTCCGCAATTCGTGGGACATCGAGGCTAAAAACTCGGATTTTAACTGAGAAGAATACTCTAATTGTTCGTTAACTTGGCGGAGGTTTTCTTGTGTCTGAGCCCGCTGGATTGCGGCCCCCAGAGTCCGACAAGCAGCCGTGAGCACTTCTTGGTGGAGGGAAGCTTGCAGTTTTTTGACGTTGCGCGACTCCAGCGTTAGCACTCCGATGATTGTGCCGTCAGTAGATGCGATCGGAAAAATGCCCAATTGTCCGATTCCCGGATGCCGAAATTGCGGCACAGCATTGGGATGTTCGGCATAATCATCGACAAACAAAGCTTTACCAGTTTCCACCACTTCCCACAGCAAACCGGTGCCGTAGGGAATACCTTTGTCGAGCAATTCTTGCATTCCAGCGGCGACTGGTTCCCCGTAACTAGCCAGAAATTGAGTAGAAACTTGGTTAGAAATCGCCGCCGCTTGCCGATCTTTTCCCTTACCGCTAATCACTTTCACGTCTCCGAAAGCAGCATTCGTCGCTTCTACCAGATAGCTGAGGGCAAACTGACCTATTTCTTGCAAACTGTGAGAGTTTTGCAATCGTTCAGTTAAGCCTAAAAGAAATGTCAGGCGCCTGACTTCTGCGTTCAAGCTAGCTTGGGAGTTTTGGTATACGGTAACGTCTCGAAAGGTAAACAGCCGCCCGCCGCTGTTGGTAATTGTGGCGAAGACTTCCAAACAAACCGCGTTGGATTGCTCGAAATAGAATGATAAACTTTCATCCTGAGATGTTTGCAGTGCTTGCTGAAACTGTTCCCACTGCTGAAGCGACAAGTAACCGCGATCGACAATTTCGGCAAACAACAAGTCGCACTTAGGCTTGGTTGCCAGCCATTCTGGGGACAGTCCCCAAGTCTCGGCCAATTTTTTGTTAAACAAAACTAAGCTGTCAGACGAGTCGAAAAGAGCGATCGCATTATCTACTTGGTTGAGTATCAGTTCTTGGTCTGCCCTGAACTGCTGCAAGTCTATCTCCATTTTGTCTGTGTCTGTAGCTCTTAGTTTTGTTGTCATAACTGTCTACGGATATGCCAAAAGTTATTTTATTACCCCTTACTTAATTTGACATATTTTTAGGTTTTTGGGCAGTGAGGGCGATGGCTTACGCCCCGCTTCGCTACGATCGGCTTTGTGATCTGAGACACTTGCTGGTTGCGGAGGGCGAGGGGAGCGGGTTTTCGACTTGGATTGTCTAAACGTGCGATCGACCTTTTGAGTAAATTGTCTAACTTTTGAGTAAATTGTCTAAATCTGCGATCGACCTTTTGAGTAAATTGTGTAATAAGTGCGATCGACCTTTTGAGTTCCATTGTGCAAGAAGTGCGATCGACCCTAACACTCTTAATTTTATGAATAAATATGAACTTTATTCATGAATTTGCAATGTTTTCTGAATTTTAATTAAGCCTGGGAGTTAATATATAGCACTTCTCAAAAAGGTGAGGTACGTAGTTGGGCTTCAGCCCTCTTTGTTTAGTGGTTATATAAGCTGTCAGTCATACCTCATCTTTCTGAGAACCGCTATAAGTTTTTTTTTATCACAACATAGTTATTGTAATATAATTCTAATAACTGTTGACAAGCTTCTCATTCATCGCTTAAGTTTGTGACTATTGATATCAATCTCTTCGTTCATTTGTATCAGAGACATTGTTTGGTTGATTGTTAAGATCGAAAGCCACTGTTGTTTAAAGATTCATTGGGTTTGTGGCAATCGATCGGGTGTTGTGGTTGTAGTTGGTTTGCAGAAAGTCCCGTATTTGAAGGAAGGCAGGGGAAGGAATATTGTTAGCAATATTCACTCGCGCCTGCACTAATCAGGAGGAATTATGTACCGACAACAACAGGGTAGTGAAAAACATTACTGCGACAAATCTAATTGCTCTACACCATCAAACCTTACTCACAATCAGTTTTGTGGTAATTGCTGTAGCCAAGTTGGCCCGCGCCCAGTTTTCGACTTGAAGTCGGAGTTTGTGCCGATTACTAAAAAGGAACTGGCTCAAAGAGAGCGCTTATCACTGCATTTCCGACAGCAGCTATGCTACAGTTATCCACCGAATACCAAGCAGAATATTCCTCACAATTATTGCCCAACATCCCGAGTTCCTTGGCAAAGTATTTCGGATTATCAACAGCAATATCCTCCCCGAAATTATTGGGATGGTCGAGATAATTCTGTGCCTCTTGAGAACGAATCTGGGCAAGTTCTGGGGTATTACAGGTATGTTTTGCTAACTGGGTCGTCAGATTCAGGAAGTGGCGGTAAATTGTTTTGGCTGATGGTAATTGGTGCGGCGGTGTGGTTCTGGTTTTTTCGCTGATTATTTGATAATCCAGAGAGCGATGAAGTATCTTTTGCGGTTTTTATTGGCTTTAGTAATTTCTGCGATCGTGGTAATAACCTATGCCAGTATAAAAGCAGTTGGCAATGAACACTCAAAACTTGGAATGGTTCAAAATATAGCAGTTCTCAGAAAGATGAGGTACGTTGTTGGGCTTGGGCCCTATTAGTTTAAGGGTTGTGTGGGCTGTCAGTTATACCTCATCTTTTTGAGAAAGGCTATATGACATCTCAAGGAGCGAATAACAGCAATAAAATCAAACAATCTGGTCTCCTACTGGAAATCAGAGAGCCACAAATTATTGCACTAGCTATCCCCGAAAACAAGCCCGGTGCTACTTCTCTCAATCGGTTGTAATTCATCAATATTGATATCCTTCATCTGTAAAAATCAAAAGGTTAACCAACATGACATCAGAACAATTCAGTGACAACAACGCAATGGAAGTAAGTGGCATTAATATGGAAATTATGCTGCCTGACCCTACGGCGCTCACCATCCCTGAAAACAGAGCGGGCATCACGCCTCCTATAGAATTATATATTCATATTACCAATAACACTTCAATGTCTTTCCACTTCAACCTCTCTGGAACCTTGATTCCAGAAATTGTAACATCCGAGGGTCAAGCCTTACAGCGGCAATTAGTTAACGAAAAGCCAGAATCTGAAGTTCAACCGAACAGATATAGAACAGGATGGGCGGGCAGATTGACTGAATTTATATCGAACTTAAACTTATCGCAGGAGTGCTACGAAACCAGAGAAATTAATTATATGTTAGTTGAGCCTAGAGAATCCAAAACTATCACGATCGACGCAAGTCTTGCCTGGAAAAATAACTTACTTGCACTGAAAATTTCTACTGAGTTCAACGAATTTTTCGGGTCGATAAAACTTCACAATTTCTGGTTGTTTGAGCCACTATTGCCCGGAAATTATCAAATTAGGTTTATCTATCAACACAACTGTGCAAACAGAGTAATACCTGGGATAGATAATGTCGAAATAACAAATGTAGAAGAGAGCAAGTCAGAACTATTGATTACTCCTTTTGTAAATCTTCGCTTGGTTCAACCAGTAGAAGCAGACAGCAATGCTGTGGAAATGGATGGTGTTCGCTTTGAAATTTTAGTACCAGAGCGAGTTTTAAGCATACCCAAAAACAATTTAATACATAAACTTCTGTACCTAATGAAATTTTTATCACCTATATCAATTTACTACTCCTCCTTTATAATCCCCGTGCAGATTGGTATTCGGATTACCAATAATACATCTACTCCCCTTAGATTTAGCTTTTATTTCACCTTATTTCTAGAAATTATGGGAGTAGATGGACTAATTCCATTCGGAGGTGGGTGGATTAGCCTTAGCGGGCCCTCTAATTCTGATGTTCTTTCCGTTATGCCCGGAGAGGATATTACCTTTTTTCCCGAAGCAGAAATTTTTGGGCTTTGGGAAGAGCAGTTTGGACTTAAGACTCCTACCGGAAATGGTGGCATATGGGTTTTTGAACCTCTAACTCTAGAAACATACCAAGTTAGGTTTACATATAGGAGCGATCAAACAATGGTTAAAATATACGAGTCTGTAGAAACATACACGACTTTAGATATCTGGAGCGGTCAAATATCAACTCCCTTTGTAGACTTTCGCTTAGTGCGTTCTTGAATTGAGCTTAAAGTGAAAGAGCCTATTTCATCTAATTATCCTTAAAAGCTGATATTTCTTTTAAACCTCATACCTCTAGGAGTCAAAACCCATGTTATTTCGACAATATTCCCAAGTTTTGTTAACATCATTCTTGATAGTTGGATTGACGGGCAAAGCAAGTATTGCTTTTAATATTATCCCCCCAACTCCCGGTGCTACCAGGTATTACGAACCCGTATCTACTTACCAAATAGATAAGAATCGAGAAAGCAGAACGGAGATAGATATGGGATTGGGGAAGTTGTTTTGGCTGATGGTAATTGCTGCGACCGTGTGGTTCTAGTTTTTCCGCTGATTGTGCGCTAATTCAGAGGGCGAGCGATGAAGTATTTTTTCCGATTTTTATTGGCTTTAGTAATTTCTGCGATCGTGGTAATAACTTATGCCAGTATAGAAGCAGTTGGCAATAAACACTCAAGACTTGGAAGGGTTCAAAATATGACATCTCAAGAATCGAATAACAGCAATAATATTAAACAATCTGGCCTCCAACTGGGAATTAAAGAGCCACAAATTATTGCACTAGCTATCCCCGAAAACAAGCCCGGTGCTACTGCTCCCTTGAGCTTCACTGTCAGCATTACCAATCCTACACAAACCCCGATTCCTTTCATATTGTATGATGCCTTAATCCCAGAAATCATCGGCCCAGATGGTCAAGCACTGCATCGAAAAGAACCGATAAACACGCAAGTTGGCAGCAGTGAATATAGTGGGAAGTTAATTGGGGTTGGAGAGCAAACAGTCACATCTCTGGAAGGAAGACTGTCTTGGCAAAATAATGTACTGCAACTGATATTACATCGTGCTACCTACGATGAACTGCCTATAGACCTCGATAAATCTTGGTCTTTTGATACTGTGGGGCCTGGGGAATATCAGATTCGATTCATTTATGAAAACCCTACTGGGACGATATCATACTTCAATCCGCTCACTTTTGCTTTTCTTCAGACTGGACAAGAAACGATAATAGAAGAAACGATAATAGAAGTAACTGGGACAGGTGAGTTGACAACTCCCTTCGCTAATTTTCGCTTGCTGACACCTGTTGAAGATCATAAAAACGTAGTGGAAGTAGATGGAATTCGTTTTGAAACTTTCATACCGAAGCCGTTTTTGACCGTGATAAATAGAAACAAGAGTCCCAAGCCAGAAAATTATTCACAGATTGGGATGCGGATTACCAATAACACGTTAACTCCATTTTACTTCAGCTTTTATGGCACTTTTACCCCTGATTTGGTAACGCCAGATGGTCAGGTACTTCGGGGAGGCTATAATAACGACTGGACGAGATGGCAACTTGAAAAATCTGATTTTTTGTTAGTCACACCTGGAAAAAGCGCAACATTCTTTCCAAGTACCAGTCTCTACTGGAGGAAGCTCGACCAATTTTCGCTTGGTTTCTCTAACGAATATGGTGGCTGGTGCTCTTTTGACTCACTCAAACCAGGTATATATCAGCTTCGGTTCCGGTATGAAAGTACGATGGATTCCACACATAAGACAGATTTTATAGGGGATCCACTGGAAGATTGGCTAATAGAAATAATGAAAAAAGTTTGGACTGGACGGGTAGACACTCCCTTTGTTGAATTCCACTTAACTCCGCCTTGAATGGTGAATCGCTGTGACTATTGATTTTGAGAAAGTTAGCAAAAGAGGTAAAAACAATGCAATTCATAAAATTTGTATTTGTATGATCATCAACCACCTTGATAGGTACGCTTTTTTGTCAATCAAGTAATGCCTTTACTCTCACGCAAAGCGCTAGCCAGATGGATAGTTTTGCCCTGTCTAAGTTGAAAGATGGTGGCACAGGTCTTACACTTTTAAGAGTCCTCGATCCCGACGATACTCTTAATCTTACAAAGTCTACAAGATTTGTTACCGAAATAGAACGGGGAGGGACAAAAGGACTATTAAATGACTTAAAAATTTACACCAACCTCTCAAAAAATCCGTGGAGTTTTAAACGTGGGCGCGATTTACAAGGAAGTTTTAATATCAAGATTCGTTACGCCTGTGGTACTGAAGATACTTGCCCTCGGGAGGCTATTTTCCCAGATGACCTTAAACAAAAATATGGAGTGGGATCTCCAATGGCTTTAACTTACAATCCACTGGCATCCGATCCCCACCCTAATCAAAATAAAAACCTTTACTGGATCCAGCGAGTTATCACTAACCATCCGCGTCAAGGATTAGGAGTGTTTGGTCAAAGCAAAAGCTATATCGATAACATCCTTCGTAATGAGAGAGGAATAAATTCCCCACATCCCTACTATGGTATTTCAGGTAGAAACTTACGACCAGATGGTTTATTTGTGGATAACCCGTATAGACGTAGATATTTAAATCGCAATTTTTACTGGATTGGGGAACTTTACCTAGCTGAAGCCAATCCATCCAAGCCAAGAGAAGTCACGATTTATAATGGGGTCAGATGGGGTTGGACATACCAGTATTTTCCTAAAGGTCAACCAGTTCGCGTTCCAGCTTTCATTCCAAAGCCCACTCAAACACCCGAAACTCCACTTGAACTTTGTCCACCAAATATGTTGACAAAAAGTGGCAGCACCATTGTCGCCAATAGCAGCAGCGGTGGCGGTGGTATCGGTTGCGTGGCAGTATCGCCAACGCCAAAACCAACACCATCACCAACACCACGACCAACCCCGTCACCTTTGCCAACCCCGCGTCCAGCACCTGCACCAAGCCCGTCACCAACACCATCAACAATAATATTAGTATCACCTGCACCAACACCCGGGCCAGCACCAACACCCGGGCCAGCACCAGTACCCTCAGCTTGGACTCCATCACGAACTCCTACACCCTCAGCTTGGACTTCATCACCTTGGCCAACCCCGTCAGCTTGGATTCCATCACCTTGGCCTACGCCTGCACCATGGGCAACAACAGCAACACCATCACCTCGACTAACCTCGACACCTTTGCCAACTCCCTCACCTTGGACTCCCTCACCCTGGCCAACTCCTACACCTTGGGTGACATCTCCACTGGGGTCAACATCATCAACTGTCGTTGTCTCAACATCAACAACAACTACTACATCGCCCTCATCCTTTGGGCGGCCCAGTTCGCCAATTCGCGCTGCCCGCACCTACGCAACTTTTGGTGTTGATAGCGATGCCACAGACCTAGCAAATATCAGCAGTGAGTTACTTGAAGACCCAGAATTATCATCAACGGACAATAGTTTGAACAATGCAAACCTAGCTGGCGTTAGTCGTGATTTACTTGAAGACTCAGAACTATCATCAACGGACAGCAACGAAAACCAAGTCAATTTAGCTAGCATCAGCAGTGATTTACTTGAAGACCCAGAATCATCATCAACAGACAACAACGAAAACCAAGTCAATTTAGCTAGCATCAGTGGCAACTTGCTCGAAGACCCAGAATTATCATCAACCGACAGTAACGAAAATGAACTTGATTTAGCTGGCATCAGCGGCGACTTATTGGAAGACCCAGAACTAGCCTCAGAGGATAACAACTCCCTAGCCTCCAAAACTAAAAACCCTGACGATGATGCCCTACCCGCTGAAGCCGTTCCCGAACCTACGACTGAATTAGGAACGCTATTAGCACTCACCGGATTAGGTATATTCCTCAAGCTCAAAAACAGGAAAACTCAGAAGTAGTAGAGTATTTATTGAGGTTGTTGTCTGTCTGTTTTCGATCGACCTTTTGACTAAATTGTCTAACTTTTGAGTAAATTGTCTAAACGTGCGATCGACCTTTTGAGTAAATTGTGTAATAAGTGCGATCGCCATTTTGAGTAAATTGTGTAATAAGTGCGATCGCCATTTTGAGTAAATTGTGTAATAAGTGCGATCGACCTTTTGAGTTGCATGGTGCGAAAAGTGCGATCGACCTTTCGACTGGCATCACACACTTAAGTAAAACTACTTGCATACAACACTTAGACTCACTTGAGCCAAGTTCGAGAGGAAATTGTATTTTTTGCGGCTGTCGAATCACCAATTTTATAGTCAACCGCATACCATGTATAACGCTCGGCAACACTCTGTTTTAAAAAGCCCGTCAAGTTAACTGACACTCTTGTAAAAATTCTGTAAACTCTACTTTACCCTACCTACATATAAATACTCATATTGTGTAGATTGCAATGTTTTATCAACTTAAATTAAGCCTGAGTTACTTACTATTATAAATTTTATTTATTAGTTAAATTTTTTAAGATAGTTTTTTTTTATAACTATTATCAATCTATTTAATTACGCTTAGACTTATCCCATCGCTATGAATCTCTTCGTTCATTATCAGGGACATCAACGAGGAATAATTATGAACTGGCAAGAACACTACACTGATAAACATTGCTGCAACAAATATAATTACAGACCACCATCAAAGCTCGAACGCCATCAATTTCGTAGCAGTTTCTATCAAATAATGAGACCTCATCTGACTGGTGAGTATAAGTTGGAGTTTGTACCGCTGACGGAGAAGCAAATTGCCGAACAAGAAAGCCTACCGCAGCATTGGCGCCTACCACTATCCTACGGTTTTTCACCCAGTGGAGTTCGGATGCCGTCCGAGCGATCGAAATCTGCGTTTGATTGGCCGATGTCTAGACCAATTCAGAAGTATACTCAGCCGATGAAGGGATATTACAAGTATACTTTGATTAAGCAGCCGTCCGAGTCGAATGTCCGTGGCGGGAAACTATTTTGGCTGATGGTAATTGGTGCGGCGGTGTGGTTCTGGTTTGTTCGCTGATTGTCCGGTAATTGAGAGGGCGAGATATGAGGTATTTTTTTCTATTTCTGGTGGCTTTATTTTTGTCTGGAGGAGTAGCAGTAGCTCATGTTTCTCCCGAAGTATTTGCTTCAAAAAATATGAGCGCAGTCAAAACTACTGAATTAACATCTGTTCAGTTAACTAATACCAACAATTCAGTTGAAGTAGATGGAGTCATCTTTGAAACTGTTGTGCCGAATCAGGTAGTGAGCATCCCAGAAAATATGCCTGATATAAAGACCCCTTGGCGAGTTGGTATTCGGATTACCAACAAGACCTCAGTACCCATCCGTTTCAATAAGTACCACCTTACCCCAGAATTCATAGGATTCAATGATAAAGCCCTTTTTATGGATGACTTTGCATTGAGTCTTATACCTCTGACTGAGCGTGATTTTCCATTGGTTCCACCTGGAAAAAGCTTCACAGTATTTTGGGAAGGAGAATTTTACTGGAATGAGAATAGGCTTCTATTTGGAGCCTACGAGCGGAGTAGGGGTCGTTCATTGTCATTCGGAACTTTCACCCCCGGTACTTATGATGTTCGATTGACCTACGAAAATGCTAATACAGAGATTTCTTACGTCAATCTAAAAAATGGACAACGTAGGCAGTTAAAAGGAATTGTGAAAGGTCTATTTTCTACTCCCTGGGTAGAAATTAAATTAGTCTCTTCCTAAGCCAGATTTGCTTCCCAATTGCCTTTGGCATCATATTTGAACGAAGCCTAATCTTTTTTGAAAATAAGGAAATACCAAAATGCAATCGCAAAAATTATCCGTGATTATTTTAGCAACAGCGGTACTGACAGAGCCGATGTGTCAGCATAGCCTTGCGTTTAATATCAAAGGTCAAACAAATAGTTCTTCTGATTCTGTACAGGTAAGTAGTGCCGATGGCAATCTTAATGGCATTGTTACTGTAAAGACGAAAAATATAAAGGAAATAGAACGGGGTGGAAGCAGGGATTTTTTGAATATACTAGGACAAAGCTATGGAGCTAACTGGCAATTCAAAAAAGGTGCAAATTTAAACGGAGATTTTAATGTTACAAGTTACTATCCCTGTCAACCTCTGACTCCTTGTGGAGGTGATTTAGCTGGTAAGTATCCAGGAGTGACATTTCCTATTCCGGGTGGCAATAAAGGTGGAGTAGGAGCTTCTTTCTCCGTAGATTACGAGCGGAACCGTCAGGATGAACCAAATCCAAACATCAATAATGATACTTTTTGGATTCAAAGAGCAACTGTTAATACTGGCGGTCAGCCTATAACGGTTTATGGTCAGACAAAAACTTATTTTGATTTAATTGATACTCCCAATTCTCTCAACCCTTTCTATCCCGGTGGAGGATTATCTGGAAAAACCAACTCTCAAACAGGAGACCTTTTGTTTTCTGCGTTCGACGTACCTTACAATTCTATACAAAGGCCAAAACCAAGTTACTTTTACAACAATGATTGGAATTTTGAACTTTACTTAGCTAAGTTTATAGGGCCTAAAATAATCAACAATAAAACTGTTGGATTTGTCAAAATTTACAATGGTATTTCATGGGGTTGGACAAGCACATTTACCCCAAATCCTAGCCCTAAACCTTGTTCCGGTGCTAGCGGTGGTGGCGGATGCGTTTCTGTTACACCCTCCCCGCGCCCGACCCCAAGACCATCCCCTACCCCAAGTCCGCGCCCGACTCCAAGACCATCTCCTACCCCAAGTCCTCGCCCAGCCCCCAGCCCCAGTCCGCGTCCAGCGCCGAGTCCGCGTCCAGCACCCAGTCCGATTCCAGCGCCGAGTCCGCGTCCAGCGCCGAGTCCGCGTCCAGCACCCAGTCCGATTCCAGCGCCGAGTCCGCGTCCAGCACCAAGCCCCAGTGGTGGCGGTCGTCCGATTCGGGCGGTTCCCGCTTCTTCTCTCAGAAGTGGTAATACCCTTACCTTAGCCCTGAAGCTACTTTTTGACAGTGCTGCCAAAGGTAACAATAACTATGCCACCGATAACGTGGACGTAGCTAGCGTCAGTCGCGACTTACTTTTCAGTCCTGAACTCTCATCAACTCGTACCAGCTCTGAAGATTTAAACGTAGCTAGCGTCAGTGGGGAATTGCTAGAAAATCCTGAACAATCATCAACTCCTAGCAGCGAAAAGAAGATAGATTTAACTGACATTAGCAGTAATCTACTTCTTGATTCAGAATCATTGTCAACAGACAACAACGAAAATAACGCAGATATCGGAGGCATTAGCGCCGACTTACTCCAAGACCCAGAACTATCTTCAGAGGATAACAATTCCGATGCACTAGATTTAGCCAACATCAGCAGCAAGTTACTTCAAGACCCACAACTATCGTATGTTGACGATACTCTCACTGCAAAAACTCAAAATGTTTCATCTAAAAACACCGACGACGATGCCCTCCCCGTAGAAGCCGTTCCCGAACCTACTACCGCATTAGGAACACTATTTGCCCTAGCCATATTGCCTGTCATTACCAGACTAAAAAATAGGAAAAACAAAGAGTAATGAAAAGCCTCTACACCATCCTGTTTGCCCTCAGCATCATTCTCATCAACCCTTGGGGAAGCAGCCGGGGCATCATCTGGACTTCCCCCAAGGTATTAATTATCTGGCTAATAGTAGGAGTCAATCTCGCTCTTTTGTGGGAACAAAGAAAAGTCCTAACCATTTCCAGACAATGGAAGATTTCTCTAATACTTTGGACAATATTTCTCTCAATAGGAGCTATCTCCACTCTGCACAGTCCTTTTCCCTTAACCTCTTTTCTCGGTCAAGATCAAATGGGAGATGGCTGGCTATACTGGCTGTTAATTGCCGCCTTCACTCTCAGCAACAGCTTGCTCTTAATCGCGCGCCCGCAACTGATCAATTCCCAATTCCAAGGATTGCTAATTGGTGGCATCATTCTTTCTCTTAGTATCTTCCCCCAAATCATTGACTGGCGGATTGACTACACCGCTACAATGGGGAAACAAATCAGAGGCGATGTCTTAGCCAGCAGCATTTTTCAAGGACAGCAGCCCATAGGATTGTACTCCCACCGCGGCCACGCAGCTATAGTTTTAGCGTTAACGGCAATTACTGCGATTTTCGGTTGGTTTTGGAGATTTACGAATACTAAATTAACTGCAATTACTTTGATTTTAGCTGTTCCTGCACTGCTGTTCACATCTACCCGCAGTGCAATTGTAGCTTTGATTGTTGCCTGTGCTTATTTGTTGGGACGCCAATACTACAAAATTCTCACCGGTATAGCCCTGATGGGCACCCTCGCTGCGGGCATCATGACGCTTAACAGACCCCTCAACTGGCAAAAACCGAGCATCGAACAAGTCGTGTCCAGCCGATCGCCCATGTGGGAACTTGCAGCCAGAGGAATCAAAAAACGCCCGTTATTTGGATGGGGATTCGACGGCTTAGGGATTGCTTATCCCTATATCAGGAATCCTCAAGTAACTCCGAGAGTCGTCAACTTGAACGAGTTTACCTACGACTATATTAACATAAAAGGTGAAATTAGCACCAGAGAAATTCCTACTTATAAAGCTCACAATTGGATTCTCGATACAACTGTATCAGTTGGTATTTTGGGGCTGATTGCTGGCATTGCACTTTGGGGATATTATTTATCTTTAGCGCTGCAATCCTCTATTGGCGGGATTGCAGCAGTTGCTATTGCTTATCTGGTTTTTGCTGTTACCTGGTTTGATTGCGCTCAATACGCACATATTGCCTGGTGGACTCTCAGTTTCGCTGCTGTTAGATATCCTTGTTCTCAAGATAACGAGAAAAGAAGATTAATTTCACCTCAAGTTCAGCTTTATATGTTTTTGGGTATATTTATTGTCTCGTTAATCGGAAGTTTTTATGTAACTAATTTCAATAATATCAACAACTTTATTGTCAAAGCAAAATCATCGCTATTTCCCGGACAACTGTTAGGCTGCGGAAGTTCCAGCGGCGGGCCAACGGATAATCCGATAGATTCTCGATACGGAAAACAATCTTATCCTTGGACATCGGAAATTAAATGGACTTGTGCATACAATATCCAAGACTTCCAAGGCGGCACTCTGATTGACAGGTTTAATTTTGCCCGAGATATTGCTGCTGCTAACGGTGGCGGAGTTGTCTATTTTCCAGCGGGGACTTATGAGTTTCCAGACAGTATCTATTTGAAGTCGGGAGTAGTCATTCGAGGGGAAACTCCCGCAATGACAGATGCTAAACAAACTTTGTACAATCCTCCGACAAAATTTGTGTTTCCTAAATACGAACCGCAACTTTCAGGGATGGGAAGTCCGAACAGCACGGCTTTTAAAAGAATCTTTACTGAAAATCCTAATACTGATAGCAATATTGGTGTGGTTAATCTAGATATTAACCGATCGCCAATTTACTTGCTCAGCAACCTCGACTACAGTAAAAATCGAAATATTGTGGTTTACGGCCTCCGCAGCAATAACGTTGCCGAACCCAGTTCCTCAGTCCCAGACCTGAATTTTCAAGCAGCGTGGCAGCGATATGCCAATCCCTATGTCGCTAATATCAAAGTTAATGCTTTGGCTAATGTCTTAATTGCCAACAATCGACTTAACGATAGTATAACAGATAATTACCAGCAACCTGAATATCAAGTAAAATCTGGCGAGACTGATGTTGTTGAAGAATATGATGTTAGATTCGACTACAGCAACCATTTCGGTATCTTAGTCAACCGTTCCAAGGCTGGCAAATCTGAAGAAAACTTTGTGCCGACGGCCCAACCAAGTGCGGAACCCGGTCTGTTTCGCAAAGGTATTGCGATTCGCGATAATTGGGTTTATCATACCATGAGGGCGGGAATCCGAGCGTCGGGAAATGGCTTGGTTGTTAAAAATAATGCGATTCGAGATGATGCCCGCAAGCGCTGGTGGACGGACGATACAGGCGCGGGAGTCGCTGGGAAAAATACGAGTTTTAACAGTAGGGCGATCGAATGGGCCGGCTGGAATGTTTTAATACAAGATAATGACTTTCAAGTGTACCGACATCAACTGAAAGATTCCGAGTTTCTCAGCAATGACGGAGGGGGAATTGTGATTCATGCTTGCTGCGGCGGAACTTCGGTTCGGCAAGCGGAGATTGTCGGTAATACTGGCAATTCTTACATCGGTATTTCTCAAGTGCCTCGGATTCGAGATGTGAGGATTTTTGGGAATAAGTTATTGTCTAATGTTAAGGGTGATTGGCCTTTGATTTATGTGAATGCGGATACTGAGCAAAAAATTAATGGGATGCAGAATGCAATTGTAGAAAATAATACGGTTAAGGGCAGTTTGCTGGCAGTCGCGAGTCAGGGAGGAAGGGGAAATGCGATTAGAAATAACAGCGGTTTTAATGTTGGTTCGATTAAATCTTCTTGTCACGTTACTGTTAGTAAAAATAGGGGCTTTGTGAGTTTGCCTTGCTGGCGGCGCAGAAACGCAGGCGGCGGTTGAAACTAGGTTTACAAAAACGCAGGCGTTAGCTTTCCTGAAGGGTACTCGGCAGGACGGCGAGTGAAAAGCATAATATAATGTTTCTTATACCAATTATCTAAAATTGTGCAACACTCGAACACCCCCCTAGCCCCCCCCCATGAATCAGGGGGGGGACAAGAATACTGTTATTTCGTTAAAAATTGGTATTAAAAAGATGAGGTATGACAGCTTATAAGCAGTTCAACTAAGAAAGAGGGCTAAAGCCCAACAACGTACCTCATCTTTCATTCGATCCGCTATGGTTTCAACCGCGAGCGTTTTTTTGTTAGTGTTTCTTCGGGTTTTTGGGAAAGGGAATTCCTAAACTTTCATGGAAAACAAGCTGAGTTTTATATGTCAAGCGGCGGTTGACTTGTTTGATGATTTTTTCCAAAAGCGCATCGCCGGTTTTTTCAATGAGAGGTTG
Organism: Microcoleus sp. PH2017_34_RAT_O_A; assembly: GCF_020737885.1. Classification (NCBI taxonomy): domain Bacteria; kingdom Bacillati; phylum Cyanobacteriota; class Cyanophyceae; order Oscillatoriales; family Microcoleaceae; genus Microcoleus; species Microcoleus sp. PH2017_34_RAT_O_A. Next base: position 28,209 of record NZ_JAEQDD010000102.1, read on the forward strand.
AGACATCGATCGAATAAACTTGGGAAAGCAAACCCCTACAGCTAAATCCAGCTTCCAGGTGGCGCTGGTAATCGCAGGCGGTAGCTGGGCGCGTTGCGACGCAGGCCAATCGGCTGCAAACTCGTCAGACGGTATCTCGACTAGCTTCATTGCCGATCGAAAATCCACTTCATATCCGGGCGAGGTATAATTCGGAACCGGGATAGTCTGAATCAAATAGCAGCCTTCAGCGTCAGGCGGCAGCAACTCTAAACCAATTCTTGCTTCAACTCGGTAGCCGAAGGCCCCAAAACGACCGATTAATAGATCGTAGCCGTTTTCGCCGATCGGCTGGGCCTTCATTGGCGCAGCGCACTGACAAAACCAAGTCTTGTGATTGTTGAAATGCTCGGCCACCGTTGCAGCATCGGCGTACATCTCCATGCTGTCTTCAAAGTGGGTGTGAAACCAAATCGGCTCAACTTCCTCGCCTGCATCCGCACCTGCACTTTCGGGCTGTCTGAAACTCGCATCTGCGTAGCAATTTTCGTCAGAAGCTTCAACAGTTTGATATTCAGCGGAATTCTGCTTCATCATATGCTCTCCTGCTAATACACGCCAATCAGTCGGGTTGAGGATGTGGTCGGGGAGTTTTCTCCCTACAATTGAGAAATTGATAGCAACAAAAGTTACCTTAGAAAAGCATAACTCGACTTGTCACCAACCCCAGTCTAAAGGCATGGGGCTTGAAAGAGGAAGGCTCACCACCTTCTTAATTCAGGACTAAACCAGTGTCTAGCCTACGTCTTTAAGACAAACTGAACTGTCTGGGAGTGGTATCCCGCAAAACGTTAAGAATGCCACCGCAGCGTT
>NZ_JAEQDD010000102.1:29098-42345 GCF_020737885.1 Microcoleus sp. PH2017_34_RAT_O_A
ACTTTCATCACACCGAACTCTTGCGACTCCAAGGCGGTAGTAACAACAAATGTAAAGCCGTCCTGAAAGGACGGGGTTTCAAACCCATTTTTCTGATGAAAGCATTTGTAGCAGGAGCGACAGGTCAGACTGGCCGCCGAATCGTCGCAGAATTAGTCAAGCGTGGCATTCCAGTGCGTGCCCTCGTCCGAAATCTAGAGACAGCGAGGCAGATTTTACCACCGGAGGCAGAGTTAGTTACCGGCGATGTATTAAATGCCACTTCTCTGGGCGATGCGATCGGCGATAGTACGGTGTTGCTGTGCGCGACGGGGGCGGCCCCGGGTTTTGACCCGACTGCGCCTTACAAGGTGGATTTGGAGGGTACTAAAAATTTGGTGGAGGCAGCTAAGGCTAAGGGAATTGAGCATTTTGTGCTGGTGACTTCTCTGTGCGTTTCTCAGTTTTTTCACCCGCTGAATCTGTTTTGGCTGATTCTGGTTTGGAAGAAGCAGGCGGAGGAATATTTGCAAAAATCCGGCTTGACTTATACGATCGTCCGTCCGGGCGGTCTCAAAAATGAGGATAATTCAGATGCGATCATCATGAGGAGTGCAGATACACTGTTTGAAAGCAGCATTCCCCGCAGTAAGGTAGCTCAAGTCTGTGTGGAGGCGCTGTTTCAGCCTGCTTCTCGCAACAAGGTTGTGGAGATTGTGGCGAAGCCGGAGGCCCCGCAAAAGAGTTTTGAGGAGTTGTTTGCTGGCGTGGTTTGATTGAATTAGGACTGGTGCACTGGTTCCCAGAAACCGGGTTTTTTTACGAAAATACGCATTTACAGCCAACAATTTAGGTAAAAAACCCGGTTTCTTTAGTCCCTGGTAGCGAACCAAGAAACCGGGTTTTTTTACGGGTAAATCTAAAACTTGTACAGCGAAGTCGAAGTATCTAAAATCTAAAACTTGTACAGCGAAGTCGAAGAATCTCAAATCGGCTGACGCACCCGCGCCCAAGTCCCATCAGTACAAACCGCAGAGGAATTGCCAATTTTTCGATCGCCAAATCTGGCAAAATCTTAAGAGCTTGACAATCCGCCATTGAAATTTCCCCTTCCCCGCATGATGAAAACTCTCAAGTGGCCAGCTTGGTTCCCCTATCCGATTTCGTGGTTAAGGGCATTTGCTCTCGCTCAGAGTTTTAGTTTTGTCCTTCGCAGGGGCATTCCTTTCGCCAACGACGATATCGGCTTTCTGGCTCTGCTGCTGGCGGCTTGGCTGATTCAGTTACCTTTGTTCTTTGTCGCTCACTTTTTGGTCGTCAAAATCCTCAATCCCTTGCTGACTGTGCTGCCGGGCCGCTTTCGAGTGGCGCGCAAGTTCAAGCGGCGGCATACTGGAGTGCGATCGCACTTGCGAGAAGGGTTGAATGCTGTAGTAGTGATTTTTTTTGCATTCAATCTGGCGCTGTTGGTGCAAATGGCGATTTATTATTGGTCAGTGCGATCGATCGATCCGGCGCAAATGCTCGCAGGAATCTCCACTCTCACAAATGTGGCGATCGCAGGTGAATTCGATTTCTGGCTGGTAAAATTGGCAGGAGCTTTATCGAGTTTAACGCTATTAGCCGCGCCGCTATACCAACACGATTTTCGCGTGCGGCGGATGCGGGCGGATCGAAAATTAGCCGAAATCGCCGAAATGGAAATGACTGCATTTGAAACCGAGAAACTGCGCCGCCGCCAAAAAAGTTTGCTGAGGCGATCGGAACTTCAAATTCTCGGATTTATAATTGTCATCGGCGCTGTAATTAGCTGCGCTGTTTTTTTGGTAGCAAATTTGCGGGGAAATCAGCAGTTTTCGCAGTCTGCGAGCGAGGTGAGAAAAATGCCACCGCTGGCTATGAAAACGGGCGATCCTTACATTCGAGCTTTGATGCGGACTATTTCTGCTAGCGAGTCCAATGTTTCTCGGCCTTATCACGTTGTTTACGGCGGAAAATATGTATTAGATTTGAGCCGTCATCCTGACTGGTGCGTGAAGATTGTTAACGGCCCGAATGTTGGCAAATGTACTACGGCGGCGGGTAGGTATCAATTTTTGACTTCAACTTGGAAAGATAAAGCGAAGCGCTATCATCCAAAGCCTGGTAATTTTGTATTGTGGCAAGATTACAGTTTTGAACCGGAATATCAAGATGCTGTGGTTTATGCTTGGTTGAGCGATCGCAAATTTTGGAAAGCCGATATTCCTGAGATGTTGCGGCAGGAAAGATTAACTGATGTTTTGCGAATGTTGTCGGGAACTTGGACGAGTTTGGGATATGGAATTGAGAACAATTCTATGAGTTCAAGTTTGCCGAAAGTCTACCAGAAAGTGCTGCGAGAAGAATTGGCAAATGCTGGTTCTTAGGGAGTTATATCAAATAAGTTCGTAGTGCGGACTTTAGTCCGCAGATTAGGACAGGTTCGTAGTGCGGACTTTAGTCCGCAGATTAGGACTAAATTCCTCACTACAGGTTCGTAGTGCGGACTTTAGTCCGCAGATTAGGACTAAATTTCTCACTACGAACCTGGTTTCCGCTGCTAATTTACCCTCGGTTTAGTGATATTTTTAAGAGCGAGGCAGAGCCTCTATGTATAGGTTCCAAGGCAGAGCCTAGGAACAAGTTAAATGACTAATGACTGATGACTAATGACTGATGACTAATGACTGATGACTTTGTAGCTGCGGGCGATCGGCTCAAACAAACACACTCTGTAACAAAAATTGGTTTGATCGTTCGGAATGCGAGTCCGCAGATGATTATTGTAGTCCCCACTAGAAACTTATCTTGCGGGCGATCGGCTTAAACAAACACTTTCTGTAACAAATTAATAAGATTTGCGATGGAGTTTGATAAGAGTTATGATACAGTTTAACTCGATCCCTGACTATCGTGAATAATTATTTCATGGTTTCATCCCTATTACCAATCCGAGTAACAATATAAATATTGAGCAAGCCCCGAGAAATTTGGAGGCTCTACGGATCAAATAAGGATACAGCTATGTTTTGCCTGAACCGAGAAACCAGACATTTAGGGCTAGTCGAAACCAGCAATAGGGAGATGCGAGGCTCTACAACCTCGGCTGCTAAAAATATCCGCAGAGTCCGATCGCGAGTGTATAAAGATGAGGCTTTAGTATCGGCCTCCCTGGCGGGACTTCCCGCTCTTTTAGCATCCCTAGAAAGCTTTCGCGAGTAGAGTTTGACAATTTCTCTTGTTGAACGTCGGGAGTTGACTTAGCTAATTATTGCCAGACTCCGGAAAAGATATTCTTGACTCCGATCGCAATTCTATTTAAGTCTTCTTTCAGCAGCGGCGGCCAAGAAACTCCTCTGGCCCGTCCTGCTTCAAATTGCAGCAAACTGTCTGCGGAGAGTAAATGGAGGGCCGAGATTAATTGGCGATCGAGCATTGGAGATTCTTGAAGCCCTTCAAACAATATTTTTAAAGCTAATAAAATCGATGTCACCTGTCCCGGTACGGGTGGCTGGCCTTCTTTGAGGCGCATCAGGAAGGCGTCGGGATTTTTCTTGGTTTCCAGGGCGGTTCCTTGGTCGATCAGAAAACTGCGGGCTGTTTTGTAATCCATTTGACGTGCGATCGAGTTCTTGCAATTAATCAGCAAATATTATATCATCTTTTGTCGCAGTATATTTGTTAATATAGCAGAATCAAGAATCAACAAGCAACTCGTAAGGCGCGCACTGTACAGCCGAAAGCTACTCGTGAAGTCCGCATTCTCATCTACCATACAAGCTCTCGGAAGGTTCGCATTGCACAGCCTACAGCTACTCTTGCTAGTTAGGGTTCAACAGTTGACAGTTGACAGTTGACAGTTGACAGTTTGAGAGCGACCTCTAGCTAGAAGGAAGAGGATTGGAGTAATGAATAGTCTGATTTTAATTTCTCCCTCACTCGTGAGAGGCTTTCAACCAATTATTTCTGGTAAGTTTTAGATAACGGAAAAATCAAACAATGGCAAAACGGCCGAAAAATAGCATAAACTCCCAGATTTATAGATACTTGTGGCTACTTTTGTTGTGTTTGAGCTTCCTGTTAGTTCCGGCTCTCAAAAAAATAGCCGTCGCCACCCCATTTCCCCCGCCCGCTCCTCTTGCAAATAATGCTAGTTTTGGAGCGGGAATTCAACGAACAATGGGGTTACTTGCAACCAGCACTCCCACAGAACGCCACCAAGTACGCATCCTATTTTACGGTCAATCCATCACTCAGCAAGATTGGTGGCAAGATGTAGTGCAGGACTTAAAAAAGCGATTTCCCGATGCAGATTTGATTGTGGAAAATCGCGCAATCGGAGGCTTTGCCTCGTCTATTTTAATCCGTCCCAGCGAACATGATTTGTATCCTTTTTATCCAGACTTGCTGATTTTCCACGTCTACGGAGGTGAGGAAGATTACGAAGCGATAATTGCCAATGTCCGCCGCCGCACTACTAGCGAAATACTCTTGCATTCAGACCACATAACCTGGATTCCGACAGGTAAAAACGACAATGAAAATGAAGTCAAAGGCTACGAATGGCACAACACTCATTCTACCAAATGGTTGCCTGAGTTGGCAAATAAATACGGCTGCGAAATCGCGGAAATCCGCGCACCTTGGCGCAGGTATCTGACAGACAATCGCTTGCAGCCAAAACAGCTATTGAGCGACAGCATTCACCTCAACGCTTGGGGGAATTTTCTGCTAGCTGCTCTCATTAAACCCTACCTGCGATACAACCCAAGTTCTCCTCAAACAGCGCAGCAGAATTTAGTCAAAACTTATACAGTGGGTACTGATGTTAAGTGGCAGGATGGCAAGTTAGTTTTGGAGTTTGAAGGAAATCGGATAGATGCGATCGCCGATCGAAGCTTCAACGGCAAGGCAATTTCTGCTAAAATTGCGATCGACGGCAAAAAACCCTCAGAATTTCCCGAACTTTACAGCATCACCAGACCCAGCATTACTCTCGGCGTCGGTTGGCCAGCAATCATCCAAGTATCCAATCAAAAACCGCTCATCGTCGAAGATTGGAAAGCTACAATCACTGAGATTAACAGCGATGCTACCAAGTTTAAATTTGACGTAGTAGGTTCTAAAACAGGTTACGACGGCAGCGGTACCAACGACAAAATGTTTGTTTCAAAATCGGGCCGCGTCGCGATCGAACCGAGAAACTGGTGGCTGCAAAATGCCTATGAATACTCGAAAAAGCCTACTCCGAAAGGCTTTGAGATTTCGTGGCAAGTTAAGCCGATGTTTGTTGATTCATACATTCCGCCACAAATTGCAGATTCAAGTCGCGAATATCCTACAACATTGGCTCAGAATTTGAGCAACTCCAAACACATCCTCGAAATCGTCCCCGAAACAGACGGGACAGTTCCTATTCAAGCAATTCGAGTTTATCGCCCTCCTTATATTCCGGCGCCATGAAGAAGGACTAAAGTCCTCACTACGAACTTAATTTATGTAGTTATTTCTTCAACCTGCGGAGGCAGGTTTCGTTTGTATAGACGCGGTTTCAACCGCCGAGTTTTCTGTATAGACGCGGTTTCAACCGCCGAGTTTTCTAACAACAATTACCCCCCGCTTCTCGTAATTCCCAACTCGTGAAACATCAACAGCGATAAAAAGAAATCCGCCACAAAAACAAACACCCAAGAAGTCACAACCGCCGCCGTTGCAGCTTGGCCTACCCCTTTCCCTCCGCCCGCCGTCGTCAACCCCCAACCGCAACCGACAAGCGCAATTATCAACCCAAAAATTACACTCTTAATTGCCACAGTTACTAAATCCCAAGGCCCCAAAAAAGTCCGCACCGATTCCAAAAATACCGAAGGTTCCAACTCATAAAAATTAACCGCCACAAACAACCCGCCCAAAATCCCCACCGCCACCGAAAAAATTGTTAAAATCGGCAACATGACACAGCAAGCTATCACCCTCGGGACTACCAAATAATCAACGGGATTTGTTCTCAACATATACAGGGCGTCTATTTGTTCCGTCACCTGCATTTCTCCTATCTCTGCGGCAAAGGCAGAACCTACTTGTCCCGCCACCACGCCCGCCGTTAAAACTGGTGCTAATTCGCGGCAAAATGCCACTGCAAAAGCACCTCCCACCGCCCCAACCGCCCCAAACCGAATCAATTCTCTCGCGGATTGAACAGTAAAAATCATGCCTGCAAAAAAGGCTATTAGCAGCACGGAGCGCAAAGAATCCAAGCCTACTGTTGTTAAATGTTCCATGATTTTGCGGCGGTCAATTTTGCCTTGGAGTAGGCGCAGCAAGACTTGGCCACCTAGGAACAGCGTCACTAAAAAACGCTGAAACCACCTGTTCTTGAAGGTTTCATCTAAATGTCGATCGCGCTTTTGGTAATTTTTAACCAATGACTGACTGCTGGCGATTAATTGCAAATACGGCGAAGCACTGCCACTACTGAGATTTTCGCCAATTGTACAGCAATTATTGCACAATTTGTCAACATATAGCGGTTATCACAAAAATGAGGTACGTTGTTGGGCTTTAGCCCCCTAAGTTTAGTAGTTATATGAGCTGTCTGTTATACCTCATCTTTTTGAGAAAGGCTATATATTTTTTAAGTCTGCCAGCCCTGCGGTTGGTAACTTATACAAAAGGTATGCAGTTGCACAAAGCGCGCTCTTTATAATATAAGCTAAGAGCGCTGAAGCGCAACTACGTACCAAAGAATTAATTTCTATTGATTACTCGGCAAGCAACAAGTCGATAAACTTATCCAACTCTTCATTATACTTTTCGGCTTGCTCCTTGCCAATTCTCACCAGAGTTGATATTTTCTCTGCCGAGGCATCATCAATCGGCAGTCGTGGTTCGTGGCTTAAATCTGGAGAAATTCTCAAATATTGATTGGGTTTGTCAATGGCATCAAAAATTTGGATAATTTGATAATCTATAGTTTCAGCAACTCCCGTCATCATGATATTAATCAAAGGCTGAACCCACTCAATTTTACCCCAACGTTTCACTTCCTCGTAGGGGAATTTTTTCTGAGCTTGTCCCGTCCCCAGCGATAAAATTACCATATCTTTTGCTGTCGGGCCTTTGTCGGAGCGAGTCTCGGGAATTCTTAATTTATTTCTCACTTCGGCATAGGCACAAAGTGCGGGATTGTTGGCGAATACTCCTCCGTCAATTAAAGCGTAGGATTCGTTTGTCAAAGAGTAGATTTTGGGAAGTTCAAAGTAAGAGGGAGCAGCAGATGTGGCTCTGGCGATATCTCTGAGAAAATAGTCTGCTGCTGGATATTTTTTAGCATCTATTTGATTGAAAAAATGAGCTTTTCTCCTTTCGACATCGTAACTGGAAATTAAACAAGGTTTCAGGAGTTGGCTGAGTTTGCAATCTTTGAAGTTTTGCCAACAGAATTTTTCTAACGCATCGCTCGGATATTTCTCATCTATCAAACCGTCTAGAGATTCGAGTGTTTTCAAAAATGAACTTTGAAAAAAGTCGATGCCACTATCGATCGAAAAATTAACCGCGTCTTGGGCAGTCCACTGAGGCCTGCTGGAATTTTTTGCATCCGGAAACAAATAGAGACAGGTTAAAATTCCTCCCGCACTCGTGCCGGCGATTAAATCAAAATAGTCAGCTATTCTGGCATCTGAGTTGCCGCTTTTTTGTTGTAGCTTTGACTCTAGGGTGACTCCAATTTGCGCGGGGATAATCCCTCTAATTCCGCCTCCATCTATCGATAAAACTCGGGTATATTTAGCCATGTTTTTGCCTTTTCTCGATATTTGCTAGTTCGTTACCAGAAAGAATTGGTTGAAAGCCCCAAGCCCGGGAGAAATTAAAATCAGACTATTCATTACTCCAATCCTCGGACTTAAGCGTAGAGGTCGCTGTCAACTGTCAACTGTCAACTGTCAACTGAATGAAAGTCCCGGAATAAAAAACTGGTTGGACGCGATATTTAGTGGCAAGCTGCGCCTCTGCACGCCCTAGAAATATTAGATTTTGCGTCCGAGACTGGCCCAATCTAACATCTCAAATTTAAGTTTAATTGGCTGGCTGCGAGGGTGTAGCGAAAAATATATTCTACAATTTCTACATAATTGTAGGCGGCGGCGGTTGAGTCTGCCCAGACTGTGATGCCGTGATCGCGAATTAACAACGCGGGTACAGAGGGTACACAAACGGCGAAATATTCACAAATTTCCTTGGCTATTTTAGGCACTTCTAAATAATTTGCAAATAGGGGTATCGCCACCTGTGGGTTTTCCTCCCACACCCCCAAACCTTTCAGCATTTCGATCGCAGGTAAAGGCACTGAATCATCTGCTGTTAGCCGAGAAACTAAATTTGCCTCGATTGAGTGTACGTGATAGCAAGCTTTAGCGCCTGGAAAACAATCGTAAACGGCTAAGTGAATGCTGGTTTCGGCGGAAGGGCGGCTGTCTGGAACGGGTTGTTCGACGATCGCGCCTTCGGAGCTCATTCTGATAAAATCTGAAGGGGTTAACTGCCCTTTCTGGCGGCCGCTAGCAGTAATCCAAAAACTGCCGTCTGGTAAGCGGGCTGAAAGATTGCCAGCAGTCCCAGCCATCCAACCGCGATCGTAAAAATGTTTGGCTGCTACAATTAAATCCGATCTCACATCCTCACTCATTCTCTACTAATCCTCAGTTTTTTATCTACCTTTTACGTTAATAGGAATTGTGCTGGCATATCTAAGTGCAGGGTGTGCAACGCGCACTTTACCAATAGACAAGATTGCATAAGTCTTCGATCGATCCTTCAACCGCAGATGTCAGACAGATAAACACAGATAAACGCAGATAATTTCAGGGTGTTTTCCGATTTTTGCAATTCAAGTCTAATACACATACCGCAGCCCTATGCCCCATGCCCCATGCCCCCTCCCCCCTCCCCCAACCCCCCCCCCCCCCCGCCCCCCCCCCCCCCCCCCCCCCCCCCCCCCCCCCCCCCGCCCTATGCCCTATGCCCTGTTTGGCCAATAGTTTAGTTGCAATTCCATTGCTGGGATAAATTTTCCAACACGTCAAAAAAATTATCCCATTTAGTATACGGCTTTTGCTGTTCGTCTAGATATTCGGCAAGCCGATCGCGCGCAAACACCGAGTTCGCCTGCAAAGCCATGTTAAAATCCGTCAGCGAATCTCCGATGGCCACCTGTTCCTGGGCTGGGTGCTGCGCCATCACTCGCACCTTAGATACCAATTCTGTATCTCCTTCAAACTCAGAATTGACTTGCAAGTGAGGGCCGCTAGCGTCCACATCTACAGCATAAATTGCGATCGCCCGGTGTGCCAAATCACCCATAACCGTCTCTACCATAACCCGCAGGCCGCCCGAAACGATCGCAAAATCCACCCTTTGCGCGTCCAAAAAATCCAGCAATTCCACCAATCCCGGCCGCATCAGTTGTCCCCTAGAAAATTCCACAATTTCCCCATAACATTCCGAGGGAATAGACTCTAGTAACTGCCGCACTCCCGAGCGCAAACTGATCCTTCTCGCGTACATTTCCGGCATCAGTTGAGACGACAATTCCGGTGCAAAATGCTTGAGCATTGCCACAAAAGTTTCTTCAACAGTTATCGTGCCGTCAAAGTCGCAGAATACCACCCGTTGCTGATTGTTCGGGATTGGAGATTTTTGCTTGTCCGACATCATTCGCACCATTCGAGAACGAGAAAAGTTTACAAAACTCATCGTACACCGAAGAAGCAAGAAGCAAGAAGAAAACAGCCATACTATAATAGCTAAGTGCTGTTAGCAATCACCCGCAGGATTTTATGCAGATTCTTCGAGATCGTCATCGAGAGAATCGTCGAAATCTTCATCGAGATCGTCTTCGAGATCGTCTTCGAGATCGTCTTCGAGGAATGCTTCTACATCCTGCTTTTGATTTTTTGTCTTTTGGGGAGTAGCCTTAGCAGGCAAACAGATTAAATTATCATCCTCAGTATTAATCAAACCTTTCGATCGCAATTTGCCCATCAGCCGCGTCACCGTTACCCGCGTCGAGCCGATGGCGCTGCCAATTTGAGCGTGAGTCAAGGCCCAAGGCAACCGATAGCCCCGCACCACATCCGGTTCTCCATCACCTACGTAGGGTTCGCCGAACTCTTCGATCAACAAAGTGAGAAAACCCAGCAATCTGTCGATCGTCCGGCGCTGTCCCAAAGTGCTGAGCCAGAGAAGCTTTCGCTGGTGCTGGTAGCGAAACGCATCCAAAATTTCCCGGCGGAAGTGAGGCCAATTATCCAAATCGTGCCAGTACATCCACACTACGTGAGTGTGATCGGCGTGGGCGTAAGCTTGGAGCGTAAAGGGAGACTGAGCAACCAGTTCAAAGGGCTGACCGGCGCCGACGAAGCCCAAAAAAGCTTCTTCTGTAGTTTTGGAAACGGATTTGGACTTTGTTGCAGCGGCGCTAACTTGAGCGCTACCGACGAGCCGCACAGAACCTTTCTGGACTAAATAGAGCAGTCCGGGTCTGGCGGGAATCTTCTCGTCTTTGCTAAAAGTCCGGCAGCGGTAGTGTTCCTGGGCCCAGTCGATAATTCGCTGCCAGGTGATAAACGGTCGATCGATCGTTTCTAGAGGTGTGGAAGTTGATTGCATAAGTGAGGCTCTGGGATATATTTAGTTAGTGAGAAAAACAGCTTTTGCCTGCATTGCGATACTAAGTGAGACAACCAACCCCCCATTGAGCTGACACGCTTCTTAACTGTGCTGACTCTTCTCAGTTTCACCTAAAAACTCAATGTAGCAAAAAGTACATGAAAATGGTAGAATTCGGCAATGAGTCGATCGTAAATTATTGTATATTTACCCCAAAAATCGCTAGAAAGCCCATTCCTTCGATGTGAACTCGCCCGGGCGAGCCGATCGACTACCTTTGACATCAGCAGTTTAACGTACAAAGATAGCGCAAGTGGTAACAGTCTCTAGGCACTTTTACTGCAAGAATAGCCGATATGGATACATTAAATATATCCCAGTGCCCGGAAGTTACAGTGAAGTGTTTTTTGCTCTTAAGGTTTCTCTTCGCGATCGAAGAGCAAGGCACAACGAGCGAAATTCCGTTAAATCGGGCTAAAAATAGGGAGCGGGTGGTGTACGTGTCTGCGATCGCCCTGAAATGGGCTGCAACTTGGGACCAGACACCGCAGGCGATCGCCGCACAGTTGGCTGAAATTCTCAAGCCGCTGTGTTGTCCAGATTTCGCCGTTCAAGTCGCACCGTCAGGAATAATTGAGCTAGAGCTGACTGATGCGGGTTTAGCTTTCTGGTTGCAGCGATTAGCTCAAATTCCCCTCCCTGTTCCAGAATATCGCACTTTATCTCCTGTTATATCCGCCGATCGGCTGTTTCCGATTCAGTACAGCCACGCACGCTGCTGTTCCCTGCTGCGAATGGCCGATCGCGATCGGTTAATTGCGATCGCACAGCCGAATGTCACCACAGCGCCGCAAATTTGGTCGCTGGCGGCCCCAAATCCTATTCCTTGGGTTGACGAGGGCGATCGTCGGCTGCTATTAGTAGCTCCAGCAGAACGCAGTTTAATTTCGGAACTGATCGCAGTGCTAGACTGTTTAGCTCCGGTTTTTGAGGCAAATCAACCCGAAAAACCTGTTAATTATTTCAAATTAGCCAATAGTTTGAGCGCTGCATTTCAGACTTTTTACAGCCAGTGCCGAATTTGGGGCGAAGTCAAAACAGAACAGCCAAAACTCGCCCAAGCCCGATTGGGTTTAATATTGGCAACTCAATCCTTGCTGCGGTTTATCCTAGAAGAGCTATTAAATGCCATTGCTCCTATAGAACTTTGATTGCACTCATAAAAAATGTTTGTAGTGAGGACTTTAGTCCTCATAAAAGTTAGGGGACTAAAGTCCTTACTACAAACCATTTGAAAACTAGCGCTACTGCGATCGCCGGATGGACTAGCGCGATTACATCTGCGATTTCCATACTGAATATCTCAAGATCGTGCCTGCATCTAGTTTAAGGCGTTGCAGGCGACAGTTGCTCTTCTTCCAGTTTTGCGAGCGGCAGCGTTACGGTAAATTTACTACCGACATCTTCTTCACTGCTCAACGCAATTTCGACGCCGTGCAAGTCCACACATTTTTTAACAATGCTCAGCCCCAGTCCTGTACCGGGAATTATACCGACATTTTTCGCACGAAAAAATGAATCAAACAGCCGTTCTTGGTCTGCCAAAGGTATGCCAATTCCGGCATCTTGCACCTAAAAAACAGCCTCGGTTTCAGTTAGTTTTAATTCAAAAACTACTTCGGTATTCGGAGGAGAATACTTAATAGCATTAGACAGCAAATTGCTGAGAATGCGCCGCAGCAAGCTAGCCTCCAAACAGGCAATCGCCGATTGACACTGATTCACAAAAATCAGCGTCACCGGATCGTTTTGAGGTTTCAACTTCAGGCTGTTCTGAAATTCCGATACCAACTCTTTACAAAACTTTGCCAAGTCTAGCGGTAGCAAACAAAGCGCCATTTTTCCTGACTCAGCTCGACCCAGCAGCAGAACATCATTAATCAAGATCACCGTGACTCCCATATTCTTGAGATACTTGCACAAAGCGTGCAAATTATTCACCAAATCTTGCCCGCGCATCGAAATCTGATAGCCATAAATACTGTCAATCATCACAATCCGCGTCTTTTCCTGTTCCACCTCTTGGCGTACCATACTCGCAAACTGATCCGGCGAATACAGCAAAGGTTCCACAGGTATCACCTAAAGACTTCCTTGTGCCATCATCGCCCCAACCGGGATGTTAACCGATTCGCAGCGGCGCAGCAGAGTAGAAATTGACAGCTTGGACTCGATCGATAATCTTTTGTGTAGTCGGTTCTCGTTCCACCTCCGACGGCGAGAAAATGTCGTAGGTTTGAACTTCGGTAAAAAATTCTGAGGAGGGGCTCAAATCGAGGAAGGCCATCGCCTCCATGTCAAAACCGAGAGTTTCGGCATTGGCGCGCAATTGCGCTTCCGGTTCTCCTAAAGTAATAAACAGGGGCGTTTCTCCCACAGCCACACCTGCGGCCAAAAAGTGAAAGCCCAGGGTTAGGAACTGTAACTTAATTTATGGACAAAGCTACCCATCCTTGACTATTTGGGTAGCTTTGTCCGCAACTCGGGCGATCGCACGAGACTATTTGCCCCTGGTT
>NZ_JAEQDD010000103.1:0-25840 GCF_020737885.1 Microcoleus sp. PH2017_34_RAT_O_A
CAATTCCCAATTCCCAATTCCCAATTCCCAATTCCCAATTCCCAATTCCCAATTCCCAATTCCCAATTCCCAATTCCCAATTCCCAATTCCCAATTCCCTCGATATCATTCGAGCAATCCTAATTTTTGCAAGCGCGAACGAATGGCAACAGGTTGTCGCTGAAATTTCTGAGCTAATTCACTAACTTCTTGGCAGTTTGCATATTCTTTCTGTAAATTCTCATCTTCCTCGCGACTCCACTTTACGTAAGCCCTGGGATATTTCTGGCGAATTTTCTCATTCTGGGTTTTAGATCGATCGGCATTTTTGGACTCAGCATTCACACCAGAACCTAACGGTTGGTTAATTTCCCCGCCGCGACTAGCTACAGCCTCCTCCACGCGGGTGGGAATCACAGCAATTTCTTGAGCAAGCTGAGCCAAAGCATTATCTACTTGTTGCTGAAGTTCTGTTAGCTGTCGCTGCTGCAAATTTCCCCATTGCGGCAGTTCGTTGATAAACTCCTGCAAGTCCAGAATGATTGTTGTCAAAGTTTCGACTTGTTGCAACTCAGGCCGTTGTTTGAATTGGCGGCTGGTGATTTCGATCTCGCTTTGAATCATTTTAATAGTTTTTTCTAAAATTATGATCCGCTGGCGCAGGTTCTCAATTGCTGAAATTATAGAGTGGGAATTTTCTGCCTGGCCAACATTGAGATTTTCGCGAGATGTTTGGGCAAGAGCTGTATCTAAAGAACTTACAGCAAGTTGTAATTGCTCGATCGCCCGATCGCTCGTAGTGGCTTGTTGGTTTACGCGATCGAACACTGCCGCGGTACTTGTTTTAACTTGCCCGCGAAACTTCTGGCGGTTCACAAAATTCAAAAAGAGCGAAATTACTACAGGAACTTCGACATAAATGCTCTGCTGCAAAACCAAACTAGCAGCCAATCCTACAGCCGAGGCAGCAAGAAAGATTAATTCAGCAGTTTCTAACAAATTGCTCGATTTGGGATTTTGAATTTTGGTTGATGAATTAGGTGATGACATAGATTAATTGGGAATTGGGAATTGGGAATTGGGAATTGGGAATTGGGAATTGGGAATTGGGAATTGGGAATTGGGAATTGGGAATTGGGCATTGGGCATTGGGAATTGGGAGGCTGTACATCACGGAATTTAAAATTACTATGGGTTTTTTATTATGCCAATCTACATAAATATATTATAATTGCAAAATTAGTCGAGCTAAAGTGAAATAAATTAAGACTCCGAGGACATCAACTGCGGTGGTAATAAAAGGAGCAGACATTAAAGCGGGGTCTAAACCCAAAGAACGAAAGAGAAACGGCAGAGCTGAACCGGCAATAGAAGCTAAAATTGCGATCGCCAGCAAACTCACCCCCACCGCGATTGCCACGGCTAAATTCCCTTGCAGAGTGTAAGCCCACCCCGTCGCTACCGTCCCCAATATAGCGCCTAGGAGCGCTCCCGCCATCCCCTCACGCACAATTACTTGAAAGGGGCCCATGGCTGTAATTTCATCAGTATTCAAACCGCGAATTACTACAGTTGAGGACTGGGCTCCGACATTGCCTCCAGTGCCAGTCAGCAGCGGAATAAAGGCTGCTAGGGCGACTACTTGGTGCAAAATATCTTCTTGAGCTCTAATAATTGCTCCGGTGACAGTGTTGGTCAACAGCAGAACAAACAGCCATACGACCCTTTTGCGGGCGACGGTGATTAAATCGGTCTGAAAATAATTGTCGCCGCCGGACTGGACGCCACCCAAGGTATAAATATCTTTGGCAGCTTCTTGTTCTAAAATGTCGATCGCGTCGTCAACTGTAATGATCCCCACCAGACGCTGTTCGCGGTCTACAACGGGCACAGCTAAAAAATCGTAACGCTGGATCAGCCTAGCTACTTCTTCTCGATCCGTTCCCGTTTGCACAGAAACTACCTCGCGGGTCATAATTTCGCCGACAGTTTTGTCGAGGGGAGAAGTGACTAAATCCCGCAAGGATAAAATGCCACTCAACCGTCGCGCCGCATCAGTGACGTAAAGAGAATAAATGGTTTCGGTAGTTTTAGCTAAAGAGCGAATTCTGTCTAAAGCTTGAGCAACGGTAAAGCTTTCTTTGAGAGAAATGTATTCTGGGGTCATAATCCGGCCGGCGCTACTGGCTTCGTAACCCAAGAGTTGGGCCGTAGCTTCGCGTTCCGTTGGGCTCAATTCACCTAAGAGGCGGCGGACTAAGATGGCCGGCAGTTCGTCAAATAGTTTAGCTCGATCGTCCGGGGACATTTTGTCTACAATATCGATTACTTCTTGGCGTTTGAATTTTTCGCAGAGGGACTGCTGAACGCTGGAGTCGAGATATTCGTAAACTGCGATCGCTTCGTCTTTAGAAAGCAACCGGAAAGCTATTACTTGCATGGTTTCCGGCAGGCCTTCGATAGCTTCAGCGATGTCTGCTTCCTGCACCGGCTGCAAAATCGCTTTTGCTCCTTGAAAGTCTCCTTGTTCCAACAAAGCCTTTAACTGCGATCGAACTAATTCCCGCAGTTCTTTTCGCGCGTAGGTGGGTAGAGAAGACGATTGATAATTGTTTTCTGTCACTGATGACCCTCCTCATGCAATTTTAGATTTTAGATTTTAGATTTTAGATTTTAGATTTGGGATTTGGGATTAAAGAATTGCGAATGACTTACTGAGTCAGCAGATTTGAACTTGACCTACAGTTGCATTTTTGTGGTAACTGGTATCAACCTGTGCTGCACGCCTTCCTGAATCCAGTTTATAGCCTATTGACACCACTGGTTGCAGTTATTACGATTTACACGGGCAGCGCGAGCAACCGAATTTTTTGGCAGATGCGGCAGCACCAAAACCAAGCTGTATTGTCGAAACCGAATTTCTTGGTATGATGTTTTCGAGCTAGTGCAACAGAGTGTGAGTTCGGGAGAGTGCGATCGATTACCGATTATTAATTACCAATTACCAATTACCAATTACCAATTACCAATTACCTCATCGCCTTTGAGAATGGGTATACTGTCAACCCTTCGGCTTCGCTCACGGCAAGCTGTCAACTGCCAACTGTCAACTATCAACTGCCAACTGCCAACTATCAACTGTCAACTGTCAACTGCCAACTGTCAACTATCAACTGTCAACCGACTTAAACCAATAACTGGTATTTTTCTTGTGCCAAACGGTAAAGTGGGCGCCACACCAAACGGTTAGTCAATACAACCAACAGCGACATCACAGAAGTAGCCGCTAACAGTAAAGGAAAATTACCCGATGCCGTTGCTTCAGAAATGGTCTCGCCCAAACCGCTCGTTCTAATTATTTCACCTTTAAACTGCACGTATTCGCTGACAATACTCGCATTCCAAGCTCCGCCAACCGCCGTAATAATTCCTGTGATTAAATAAGGGAATATTCCCGGCAAAATTAAAGTTTTTCAGCGTTGAATTAGGGAAAGTTTGTAAACTTGCGCGGCTTCAAATAACTCCGAAGGTATGGCTTGAGCGCCCGCAATCACATTAAACAGCAAATACCACATTGTACCCAACATCATCAGCGCTACAGAACCAATTTGCAACCCGCCTCCAGCGTGAATTAGAGCTAGTAGCAATACGGGAAATAAAGCCGTTGCTGGTACAGAAGCGGCTATTTGCACTAAAGGCTGCAAAATCTGAGCTAAACGCGGATTTCGACCGATCGCCACTCCGACAGGTACAGTCCACAACAGCGATAAAAATAGCGCGCAAATGACTCGCAAAGCCGTAAAAAATGCACCTCCCACGACTTTTTGCCAATCAGATACACTCAGGAACCTCAGCAGCAGTAAGGCTTCCCAGGTTCCCCAAAGGACGATCGCAGCAAACCCGCTGACAAACAGCCAATTGATCCAATTGCCGAGGCGGCTTTGTGCGCGAGGACTGGTTGGTAAATGAGCAGGTGCAAAACCTCTTGCCGCATAGCGATCGAAACTGTCACCTACGGGCGATATGCGCGACTTCAACACCCGCAGCGTCGCCGATCGCCTTAAAAAATCCAACACCTTGGACTGCGGTACATTGGTCGCTTCTACGGCTTGATATTTAAACTTTTCCACCCAAGCAATCAAAGGCTGCCAAATGAAAAAATCTATGGCTACAATCACACCAATTAATACTGCTAAACCCCAGCCGATCGCCCCAAAATTGCCTTCATTAGCTGCCTTGCCCAAATAGGAACCGAGTCCGGGCAGATGAAAGTTTTTAGCACCCAAGGTAAAAGATTCGATCGCAATCAAAAAGAACCAGCCACCAGCCACTGACATGACGCTGTTCCACACCAGCCCGATCGCACCAGCGGGCAATTCTAACGTCCAAAATTGTTGCCAAGCATTCAGCCGATAAACTTGAGCAGCTTCCTTGAGTTCTTGCGGAATGCCGGATAGGGACTGATAGAAACTAAAGGTCATATTCCAAGTCATTCCAGTGAATATTAAGATAATCGATGCGAGTTCTACGCCGATTCTTTGACCGGGAAATAATGTAACTAGCGCTAAAACTACTCCGGGCAAAAAGGATAAAACTGGAATCGACTGTAAAATATCTAATAAGGGAATTAAAATTTTTGCTGCGAGAGGAAAGCGGTAAGCTGAATAAGCATAAACTAAGGTAAATAGCAAGGATAAAAAATAGGCTGCTGTCATGCGTAAAAGAGTCTGGGCTGTATACCCTGGCAATACATTGAGGGTGGTCTCAATTTTAAAGTTTGGGTTGTAGTCACTGTTGAATTGAGAAGCTGTTTGGACTATTACTAGAATTAGAGAGAAGATTGCTAGAATTAGCAAGCCGTCTTGCCAAGTCCAAGTCGATCTTTCTAATGTTTTATTGGCGGGTGTTAGGGGTCTTGTCATAATAATTAGTTATTGGTAATTGGTAATTGGTAATTGGTAATTGGTAATTGGTAATTGGGCATTGGGAATTGGGAATTGGGAATTGGGAATTGGGGATTGGGGATTGGGAATTGGGAATTGGGAATTGGGGATTGGGCATTGGGAATTGGTCAGTTACTATTGTTATTAGTTATTAATTATTAGTTGTTAGTTGTTGATTCTAATGACTAATAACCAGTAGTCAGTAACCAGTAACCAGTAGTCAGTAACCAGTAACCAGTAACCAGTAACCAGTAACCAGTAACCAATGACTACTGACTACTGACTACTCATTTTTAGGTTCTTCGGATTCTAGAAATATTTCACCCCCTGGTTCGTCGTAGCTGTACAACTCTGCATAACGACCCCAGTCAATCGCAGTTTTTAATTGCCGCATTGCTTCTTGGGGGCTAAAGTGGGCTTCGAGAATGTCCAAAATCAACTCTTCAGAAATGCGGTGATTTCGCTTAGACTGAAGCATTCGAGAAATTTGCTGTACTGCACGAATGTTGCTGAGGATTTGGGTGCGAACAATTTGTTTGCGCTGGTCAATTCCGCCGGCAATGAATTGAATTCCAACTGGTGTTAACAGGAGGTCGCCTTCTTGAATTACTAGGAATTCCATTAATTTGGCGGCTTCGACGATCGGCAAAATGTCGTCTACCTCTAACATTAATTCTTGACCGAGTCGGTAGAGGTCTTTTTCCTTGCGATCTTCCAGGAGTTCTAACAAACCTGCGATCGCACCTGTGCGTACTTGCGGCAGAGATTGGTATTTAGTGCTGGGGGCGGGTTGAGTCTGAGATACAGCAGTAGCGGTACTTTGAGTTGGTGCAGCCACTGTTTCGCAGCTTAACTCTGGATTCGTCAGAATTTTGTACACTTGGTCTACGAGGGCTTGGAATTCTGGAGTTTTGCGATCGCGGTAGTGCGGCAAAGTCACGGTTAGTTCGGCGCGAATTCGCCCGGGATTGCGGCCGAGGACTACAATGCGATCGGCTAAAATGACCGCTTCCTCAATCCCGTGAGTTACGATTAATACAGCTTGAGTCGGAATCTTTTTTTCTAGCCACAAATCTAATAACTCAAACCGCAAGTTTTCTGCGGTCAACACATCTAAGGCTGAAAACGGTTCATCCATGCACAGCAATTCCGGTTCTACCGCCAAAGCCCTAGCAAATCCCACTCGCTGCCGCATTCCGCCGGACAGTTCTTTCGGATAAGCATTTTCAAATCCGTCTAAACCGATAATATCAATCATTCGCAAGGCTTTTTGGCGGCGCGGTTCTGGCAAGTCTCCTTTAGCTTTTAATCCTAATTCTACATTTTCTAGTACCGTCAGCCAGGGATAAAGGGCAAAGTTTTGAAAGACAATCGCTATCCCAGGATTTAAGCCGACTAAGGGACGATTGTGATAGAGAACTTCACCATCGCTGGGGGGGATTAGTCCAGCAATCATCCGCATTAATGTAGATTTGCCAGATCCGGAAGGGCCTAGTAAAGCTACTATTTCGCCCGATCGCAGTTCTAAATTTATTGGCTCTAAAATAGATATTTGTTGACCGTTGGGCTGCTGGTAAGCCTTGCTGACACCTTTTAAGGTAATGAGGCACTCTGTTGCTATTTTAACTACCACAACTAAACTCCCTCGCTTGTTATTTAACTTTAGTTATTAGTCATTAGTTATTAGTCATTGGTCATTGGTCATTGGTCATTGGTCATTGGTCATTAGCCATTAGCCATTAGCCATTAGCCATTGGTCATTGGTCATTGGTCATTGGTCACAAACTTTTACAAACTGAAAACTGATATTTGTCCGCAGACACGAGTTTGCCTCCGTTGGTCTTAACATTGATTCTTGGGTTTCCATACGTATACCTCATAAACTCATTTTTAGCAATACCTGCTGACGGGAATGCTTCATTCAGTTGACAGTTGACAGTTGACAGTTGACAGTTGACAGCACTTGACAAAGGAAGGAAGAGGATTGGAGTAATGAATCCTCTTCTTTTAATTTATCGCGATCGGGCTTGGGGCTTTAAACCAATGCTTTCTGGTAAAATCTGCAAGATATCAATTAAAGCGGAATTGAGGAGCGATCGCCAAAACCTGGTCGAGCTGAAAAAAATTAATTTTTAGATTAATTTTAAAATTAATTGCTACAAGTGCTGATTTCATATAAATTATTTTTCATTAGACGAGCCGCAAGCCGGACACGGCATTGCAGTTTCCCTACAGATGCTCGATTAGTATTTTATCTATTTGCCAATTCGTGCTAAAATGCTGCCTAACTGAACGGCAATTACTCCTAGTATGGCACTGCCAGCCCAGTAAAAAGTGGCAAAGCTGTAAAAGCGATCGCGCAACAAGACATTTGTCTCTAAACCGTAAGTCGAAAAAGTAGTATAAGCCCCCAAAAATCCCGTTGCTATCATTAACCGCACCTCCGACGGAACCGTCGGCACCCGTTCAAAAATCAGGGTGATAAAAAATCCCATAGCCAAGCAACCGGTGATGTTGATAAAAAAAGTTCCGTAGGGAAAAGCCGTTCCGAAACGGTTGGCAAACCACAAGGTGATATAATACCGGCTCAATGCGCCGACAATGGCACCGAAACTAATTGCGATCGGGTGGCGGAGATTCGGGTCTTGCAGCATCAAAGGATTTTAGATTTTAGATTCAGCGGACTCATCTAAACTATTGTATGATTAAAAGGGCGATCGCCCTTTTAAAAATTATAGAGAGTATGTATGCAAATTGTGCTGGCTGCCGTAGACGATAACTTAGTTAGAGCGTGGGAAAGCACTTGTGGCAATATCGAGAATGTCAAGATACATCGCGGTTCAATCTTTGATGTGAAATGCGATGCGATTGTGAGTCCAGCGAATAGTTTTGGCTTCATGGACGGCGGCTTAAATTTAGAGATTGCTGAATATTTTGGAAGTCACGTTCCAGAACGCCTGCAAAAACTAATTCAGAGTCGCCATCACGGCGAACTATTGGTAGGATTAGCCGAAGTTGTCGATACCGATCATGACGAAATTCCCTATTTAATTGCTGCCCCAACCATGCGGGTTCCGACAATTTTAACAGAGACAGTCAATGTTTATCTAGCAACCAGGGCTATTTTAACTCTCGTAAAATTTGGCACGGTTCCAGACGGAACACCAGTCAAACATATCATTGAAACGATCGCGATTCCCGGCATGGGTACGGGCACAGGTAAAGTGCCACCCGATATCTGCGCGCATCAGATGCAAGTCGCGATCGCAGATATCCTCCTATCTCAATACCAATTTCCTAAATCTTGGCTGGACGCTCAAAAATCTCACCACTTGTTATATGCTGGCGATGCCGGACAGTTGTCGCTGGAAACTTGAAAGGCCCAAATCTCAAATTTCTACAGTGTTTAGCAACCGGGTTTCTTGGTAGTCTGTATTTTGAGGTGGAGCGATTTATCAGAAATTAAAGGGGTGCATCAGGTTTTTGAAGAGGGCGATCGCATGACCGCATATAAGTTATTAGTTATAATCTCATATTTACTGCGGTCATGCGATCGCCCCTACACACATATTTGCAAAACCCAGATGCACTCAACTAAAAACTAAAGTACGCTAAACCGTACCTGCAAGTTGGCGGTATCCTACACGCGAGCTCAACTTGGGTAGATAGAATCCCCAGTGTTATAATTTTGTTGTGGCGAACTGGGGCAGCACCAGCGGGGGAGACTTCCTGAAAGCTCGTGCAAGAGCTAGCCACACTTGGTGCTATCTGGTGATGGGACGGCTTAAGCGCGGCCACGGCGAGTTATGAAACATTGACTCAACGGATACTGGGCCTAAGGGCTCAGCCTTCAAGTTCGATTCTTGAAAGCACCTTCAAATAATTGCTCGCAGTGCTGCTAAACCTGCTATGTGTATTGGGTAGAAGTAGTAGAAGAATCTTTTCTCGATCGCGTTTGGTTTGCGATCGCACTTTGGATCGTGGTATCTCAGGATTAACGGTGCGAGCACTGCAAAAAATTGATACCAGCACCCAGTTGTAACGGCGCAAATTATATTTGTTACAGTCCATCCTATCCACCAAAGTTTGTTGTTTTTGAATCCGACCATCATTAGCGAGCAGATTATTGCATACCAGCCGTAATCTATTTTTAAAATCTGTGCGCTAACTAAGCTGATTGCCAGTATTGTAATTTTGCGATCGAACTTTCTTATATATTGAAACGTGATTGCGATGGCAGCAAAACTAAACATTATATTTAACTGCAATGTGTTGAACAATAACATTGCGGGAATTTGTGAAATTGTTCCAAATAATAGGAACCTAGTTATCAATGCTTTTTTCTCCCCAGGCCTTTGCCAATTTTGGGCAAAAATCCATGCAAATAACGGGAAACTTAAGCGACCAACAATTCGCAGCGGCTCTGCTTCGATTAAAACTCCGACGTGATCGATAAGCATTAAGATTGTTGCCAACCATTTAATTTGATTTTGGCTCATGCTCTTAACTGCTCTTGAAATGTGGCTAATTTAAATTTTCCAGCTTCTGAGATTGCGTATATCATAGTTCTTTTTTTCCATCCTCTAATGGTAAATTTGCGGGAGTTTAACCTTTCTACCCGTTGATATATTCCCCTTTGACAAAGGTTTATGTTTACCAGCCTGAGTTCAGCTTGAATTTCCTTGATGCTTTTGCCGTAAGCTTTCTGAGCTAATATTTTTAGCAAAAGTATGTCAACTGTGGTCAGATAAGTCATATGGGTTCTACATCAGACTGTGATTTTACAACTTTAGTTAATTTGTTGTCTAAATGCAACTTTAAAGATTTATAAATTTGGTAATAAAAAAAATACGCGATTGTACTGTTGTTTAATATTTGCAATTAATTTATTTTAGACTTATTGACTTGAGGGATTTTTTATGATCGACTCAATTTTGGCATTGGCAATTGCTACGACATCACCTTCGTCAATCCCGCCACCTCCACCAATACCTGCTTCAACTCCTGCTCCTGTGGTTACTCCTGTAGTTACTCCTAAACCCACACCGCAGCCTAGCGGGCAGACTTGGGAGCAAAAAATGTTGGAAAAATACAATCAGCGGAAAAAATCATAATGGCAATAAGTAACGACGGTCGCGAACTTTTAGATAAAATGTTTAGTCTCGTTCAGACTCCGGAAGCTCGCGCCGCTTCTGCGGGAATGAAAACGACTAACGTTGCTGGGTTTCCGCTGTTTTTGACATATGGGCGTTGGGGTGGCGCTGAAGCAAATCAGTCGGGTAATGTTAAGGCTTTTTTGTTTTTGCCTTACCTTCAAACCAGTCCGATGCCGCTTACTAAGTTTGATAACACTACCTCGATCGAAAGTCCGCTTAACATGGTAGCGTCTGGCGTACCGAATCCTTACAATTGTAAGTGTTCCATTGTTCCCTCGCTCAATACAAGTTTTCTGATCGAGGGCGAATTTTATTGGTTTCTCCTTTCCGCTAAGCCGGCAGCTATGAACATGGGTGGAACGGTAACACCTTATTGGGATGCTTCTTTAAAAGCGGCTGGCGAAAATCTCAATGAGGTGGCTAAAGATTTCTTCGCTCAATTTGCTTTAACTAAAGGACATTGGAAGCGCATGAAAAAAACAACTCCAACCTATGAAGAGGAGGAGTCTCATGAAGATACTGGCAGCAGCAATTAGTAATTCTGATTTAATCCTTTTAATAGTGTCGTTTATTTGGTCAAACCTTTTTATTTTGCTAACTCAGTTTTTTTGCTTAGCATTAATTCTTCGAGTCGTCCGCTTGTTTGTTGATTTTTAGTATGAACAATGACACCCGATATCGATTTAGTAACTGTTCTTCTCAGCGTGTTCCCGCATATTGTGCTTTTCTTTGTAGTTTGCTTTGGCTACTGGGCAATTCTTTCAGCCCTGCAATAGCAACCGATCGCATAACTGGGGCTCAGGCCGTGGCAAATATTCAAAGCTTGCTTGGCAGTCCCGAACAGTTTGCTCTTGACATGAAAACCACGACGCAAGATTTTATCAAAGACCATTTTGGCAGTATGGCGATTGCTGCTGCTTTTGGAATTGCAATTCGCATGAGGTCTTAGAAATGTTGGCTTTTTTATTTTCAATTCACATTGCCACTGTTCCTGGTGCTGCTGAAGCCATGAATTTTATTAAGGAGGATATTAAGCCAGTAATTCAGTATTCGATGGATTGGGGGATTAAAGCTGGTTTGGCGGCTACTTCGACCCATGCCTTCATAGTCCTGTGTAAGCGTTTTTTGGATTGAGTTATGAAAGAACGTATAGATGCAGTGGTAGCTACCATTGACAAGTACCTCGCGTTACCGAGCAAATTCATTGACACAAATGTAATTTTGTTGGCTTTGCTTATTTTGTCGTTAACGATTGGGGTCGGGGTACTTTATCTCAAAAACCTCATTCTTGAACAATGTTTGATTCCGCACATTCAGGAGCAATTAAAATGACCGCTGAAATTTTTACAATTGACCGCGAGCAAGTCCAAAAGTTGAACGATTTGTTCCATAAATTTGAGGCTTCCAAAGCTGCTAGGTCTGTTGCTGTTGGTGGAGCTGTTTTAGGAATTGGCGGCGCAATTGCTACTGCTGGAACTGTCCAAGCTGGTCCTGCTGGCGGTGGTGCTGCTGATGCTTCTGCTGCTGCTGCTGCTTCGATCGCTTCTGGTGTGACTAATGCCATCAACATGATTAAGGCTATTGATGGTATTGGTTTAGCTGCTTTTGGTGTGGCTTTGGCTCCTATGGGTTTCATGGTTACTCTCAGAGTTCTTAACATGGTTTTGAGCCGCGTTTAATAAATATGAGTGACTGGGCAAGCAGGCTTCTTGATTTTTCCAAATTTACCTTTTCAACTCCTGGCTTTAGTTTATCTTTGTTGTTAAGCTGGATTTTGATATTAGGTTTTATTGGATTTTTTGAGTTTAGTTTGTAATGCCTTTCACTGCTATTTATGGATTGCCGGGTCGGGGCAAAAGTTTGCTGATGCTTCAGCACGGGTTGAGGATTGCTGAAAAGTACCAATTGAAACTCGTAACTAACTTCTGCCTCGACCCATTAAATTTGGCTTATTATTGTAAGGTTAATAACCTTCGTTGGCTTTGGGAAAATATCCCAAAAGGAATTGTTTATTATGTTAGCGCTAACAAGAATTTTGCTCAATTTTTACAAATCAAAAATGCAGTAATTTTGCTTGACGAAATGGGTTTGTATGCTCCTAGCGCTCAAAGCTGGACTTTACCGCCTGAGGCTTTTAACGCAGTAGCTAACAATCGAAAGAGGGCGCAGCATATAATTTACGCGGCTCAATACCCGTCTCAGGTACATAGTTCGATCCATCAAATATGTTCTGATATACTTTATGCCGAGGGTGTTGCAATATGGGATAATAAATTGAGAAATGAGCGCCTTTTATTTAAAGACGTTCACCTCTTTCAACCGTCGGAGTTTGAGGTTTGGTTTCGCGATCCTAAAATTCGTAAAAATCCTGTTAAAGTTTGGGTACTCGCTACTAAACACTGGAAAGGAGTAATAAATTGTCATGATGCTCAGACTTTTTATACCTACGATAGCTTTGGATTACTAGAGGAGCAAGATTTAGAAACTTCTAAGTTTGCTAAAAAATCCGATTTCGGATACTATCCTTACATTATTGATTCAGCTTCTTCGGTTGAGCTTTCATCATCAGATTTGATGGAAGCTGGTTATACATTTGCTGAAATTGAGGAGAAATTGGATACTTATTACAAAGCCGACCGTTTTAAGAAAAAGCGAATTTACGAAGCTAGTAACAATCATCCGTTTGTAGCCTGGAAGTTGCAGGGTAAAATTCCATTTCCTGGGCCTCACTGTTTTCAGCAGCAAACTTTATTTTTGTGGAACTTGCTACCTGCTGCTAGTCATAAAGGCTTGAACAGATTAGATTTGCGAATTACTCGCGAGTGGTTAATTTGGCAAAATATGGACAAAGCAACAAAGAACAGCTATAAAATTACTTGGAATATTTTTGTAGGTCTTGTTTTGTGGATAGTAGTATTGATAGTTGCAAGTCTTTTCATACCCAAGAATCTGATTTTATTTTTAATACTAACTGGCATTTGTTTTTATTTACCTTTCAGGATATTTAAATAATATGGAACAAGAATATTTACCTCGCAATATTAAAATTGATTGGCTGCGGTTTCAATTTGAGACTTCGGCGATTGGTCGTATTCAGATGCTTCTTTCGATAATTAAATTGCCTTTTGAAAAAAAACAGCAGCAGATGCCTGACGTTCGCGATACTAACGTACTGGCTCTAAATAAGATTTGGCATGAGGTTTATGAGTTTCAAGGTTCTTTGATGGGTGTTTATTATGCGCCATCTAGTGGGACTGATGTTTTTCACCGCTATTTTGTTGATTTGAATGGTTCTGCTTTGGACTCTATGTCTCTTGAGATGGTTCATGCACTTTTACTTTATGTTCAGTTTGAACATAGGTTTACTGCTAATCGTATTGATATAGCTTTGGATTTTCCATTGCAATCACCTAGATTGTCGATGCGTTATTGGGAAGGTTTTATTGAGGATGGTTTGCTCGTTGGTTATCGAGCTGTACGGCGCGTGATGAGTCGCGGCGGCAACCGACCCGGCACAACTGTTTACTTGGGTTCTCGTCAGTCCGATCGCTTCGTCCGCATTTACGACAAGAATATAGATGGGGTTGAGTGCGATCGGTTGGAGGTTGAGTTTAAACGATCGCGCGCTTTGTGGGTTATGCAGCAGATTGCTAATTCATCCCCTGCTGATTTACTGTCACTGCTAAATGGTGTAGTTTGCGGACAGATTAATTTTGCTCGATCGCGCAGTGACGTTGATTTCTTTAAGAGTTATAAATATGGGCCCGTTAGTGTGCCTGCGCCACAGTTACACTTGGATATTGAAAGGTCGATCGCGTTTGTTCAGCGGCACAGCGCTACTTTTGCAATGCTGGAGGAATTTATGGGTTCTTTGAAATATGATGAATTTATGCGATCGGTATTGGCGGTCGGTAAACTTCGCATGAAGCCGCGCCACCGCAGTATTATTGCCAATGCTAAATTTTTAGGCGTCACCGTTGCGGGAGTTTTTTTTATACTGCTGCAAACTTCTGGTGCAATTGCTTCAGGTTTGGTTTGTCCTGCTACTCCCGCTCCTGTTTCGCTTGGCTCCCAGATGGTGCAGAAGTTTCCGATCGACATTGCCATGCCTAATGCTACAGAGCAGGCTTACTTGAACGCTGTGGGCGATGGGTGCTTTCAGGTTAATTCTGGCTTGAACTTCGATCGCATTTGCTTGCCCGGGATGATTGTCAATGCGTTGCGGCCTTTTGTGATCATGGGGCTTGGGATTAAATTTATATTTGGCGATTAAACGTGATACAATTTTTACTGCCTTTTTATTTAGCGACTGTTCCTCCAGCACCACCAGTTTATACTTGGTGTACTTTTCAGATGATTCAGACAGAATCTAAAGAAATGATTTCAGCAGCTTACGGTATGGGTAATGTCCCTGCTGGTACTGATTTAACTGGACTTTGTCAAGCTTTTTATACTAGAGACATTCGGGCTGAAAACAAGCCCCTGGAGCTGATATCGACTAGGGGTGAGTCTACGACATTTAATCCTGATGCTTATTGGGTTGTTAATACTTGGCGCCGAGCTTTGACTGCTGCTGAACTTGAACAGTATGCTTGTTTGTTCAATAAAAATGCTGGTGCTGGTGGCTTGCTCACGAGTGCTACTTCTGCTGCTATAAATTTAATGCCGCAGTCTCCTGATTCGATTCGCATCCCAGCATTGATGATTGCAGCTATCGAATCAACCAATTCCCCTATTTTGCGTTACGCTGCGGTGGTGATGTATAATACTGGTATCCCAATCATGTCAATTGCTGCACTTGTTAAAGCTTGGAAGCTCACTAGGAAATAATTTTTCCGTAAAATTTTTCATATATACCTTGTTTTTCTTTAGGTGGAATTGTTGACGGGGATTCGATATTTTGTAACGTTTCTTTTAGGTCTTTGCATTTGCCTATTTTGATTAAATCTTTGATGGTTCTTATGTAATGAGAAATTTTTATGAAACAATTCCATTTAAATATTTCATAGAGCTTGAATTCTACTTTTATCTGGCAGTAAATTTGTCTTTTGTTTACTCTAGTATCTTCGACTTTTTCTAATGTTAAACTTAATTTCATGTTATCAAGAACTGCTAAATTGTTAACTGGATTGAGATTGTTGGTTGCAGAAGCTGCACCTATTGTAGCAACAAGCGTGGGTTTGTTGAGCGCGCGCACTGCTGCTTATTTGGTTGGGTTTGCTTTGGGTTCGATTGCCATTGGTTGGTTGCCGATTATTGCAACTTTGATTTCTCTTGCTGGGATATTCGGTGGTTCTACTCAAGAATGCGACAATTATCGTGCTGAGCTTGAGAGAATTAGATTGGCTAATGAAGCTGCGAGAATAGCTGCTGCTCCGTTAATTAAAGCATGGGAGGTTCAATACAAAGTTTGGCAAGCTGGATATAATAACTATTATTCAACCAACCCTTCTTGTTTAGAATATGGCCCTATTACATATGGTGGGTGTGTTGGTGGCGGAGGGCAGTTTGGTATTTATTGCTGGACACACGCTAATCCTCCGCGTTGCCTTAGACCCCTTTCACCTTATCCTGGTTTTTCAATTCCATATCCTACTATTTCATACGTTGCGTATTCAGGATGCACTCCACCTAATTGTCCGATTTCTAAAAAAGTTTGGCTCCAAACTATTTGGGCTAGTCAGTCAGATTTCGCTACTCAGACTAAAAGCTGTTTTTTGATTGGTTATTCCTACGATAAAGTTGATGGAGTGAAAATAGAATATAATCCTTTTAAGTTGTCTGAACTTTTTCTTAAATCTCGTTCTGCGAACCCCGATTTAATTGCAGGCAATCGTTTTACTAAACTTAACGAGCCTACTTGGAAAAATTTAGAAAGTACGGTAGGATGGGATAAAGGTTATTGGGCTGCCGAACAGACTGATGTTGAATGTCGCGGTTGGAATCCTGGATGGAGTCGTAAAGTAAAATGATACATCTTGTTTTTGCTATTATATCTGTTGTGATTTTTTTTATTTCTATTTTTATGTAACAGGTGAATGATGAAATGATGCTGGAATTATTTAAGAATGGTTTATTGATAGGATTTGTGGTTAATTTAGTATTTGTTATACTTTTAGCAGTTTATGTTTTGTTAGTTGAGATTTATTTAACAAGGTTGCCCGACCCTCTTTTTCAATTGCCGTTGAAACTTGCTACGGTTGTTGATTCTCGCCGCCTTTTTGGTCGAGATTTTCCATCCGAGTATATTAGGGGTTCTTGGTCGCATATTCAAAGCTATTTTTCTTTCTTTGTTGTCGAGTATCAACTCAGTCCTAATTATCGCCCAAATTCTTCTCGACTTTTGAATTGGTGCAAGCAAAATCAATGTGTTGCTCATAGGATGGGATATTACGACATTAGGAAAAATGAATTTAATATATTTACTATTGACGATTGGTATACTAACAATATTTATCAAAACCTTCAAGACGTTAGTTCACAACAAAAACATTTAGATATTTTTTTAAAATCTTTAAATAAAGATTCGATAATAATTTTGAGCGAACCATTTAGCACGTTCGATCGCCCGCAATCCTTGAAGAAGTTTTTAGAATGGGCTTTGACTCTGCGCTTGAACAATCCGCATTTAAAATTTCAAATTGGCATTCAAATTCACTTGCAGTGGGTAGATGCTTTTTGGCTTAAGAATTGGTGGATTTTGCCAGAGCTGAGTAAATTTAGTAAAACTCAGGATTTTCCATGGATGGTTTCGGAGTTTTCTAATTACGATCGCATTTGGAAGCGTCGCCTTCGCGTTCACAATCCTAAGGAACAGATTTTTTACAAGATTGAAAGTTTAGTACCGCAGCGATTGCGCCGTGCTGTAATGCTTTGTGGCGTTTATTTAATTCATAGAGATGCCGTTAAATACGGTGCTGTGAGTTTTGTTGAATGGGGCAATTATCAAGAGACTGCTTGGTTCGTCGATCGCGTTGATGCTGATTATCAATCTAACTATCAACTTTTCAATCGCGATGGACTTCCGACTGCTACGTGGTGGGCAGTTATGCGAGGTTTGAGCGATGGCTCACCCTAAACTCACCCTAAACTCACCCTAAACTCACTCTAAACTTACCTCAAATATATACTGGTGATCGACTGAAAACGTGGGCCGGGGGGGGAGCTGGTTTATGGCCCGCCCCCCCGGCCGCGACAGGCACAGATTGAGGCGCCGCAGGCAAGGTGACACAGCAGAAAAAACAACCGGGTCGAGTAATACCCGGTATAACTCCCAAAAAAACATCAATGGTGGTATTATGACTAGCCTAGTTAAAAAATGTAAAAAACAAGATACTTACGATCAGATGGTTAAGCGCAATCGTATTTTGACGAGGAAGCTTCGCGATACCACAGAATATTTTTCTCGTCGCGTTGCAAATCTTGAGTCTGAGCTTGATCGTTATAAGAAACATTTAGAGCATTTGACTTCCGTTCTAGATCGTACAATCTAGCAACTGGCGAAATTTTTCGAGTGGCAGCTTGGCCGGTGTAGGTATTGGTCGCAAGTGCGATTGCTTCCGTCGGTCAAGTTGACGCCGAAAAATTAGCGCAGCGGTCGCCAGTTGCGGGCGGTTTTAAGTTGGTGGTCTGAATGCGCTTGGTTTCATTTGAATGCTCCACGCCATTTCTCGGCCGATTTTTACTTCTGTCTTTTTCCAGATAATAAAGTTTCCCCATTCAATTGGTGACTTTCGAGGTTTTACCTTGATCAGTTCTTGGATTTTAGAGGTTGGCAGCAGCAAAATATGGTTGGCGGCATACTCCAGTGCTTTGTATTTTGCCAGCGGGTCTGTTTCTACTTTGAAGTGGCGGGCGATCGCTTCAACTAATTTCAATGTTTCGTTAAAGTTGTCTAGTTGTCCAGTAGACAAGTCTAGTTGTTCAGTGGACAAGTCTAGTTGTCCAGTAGGCGAGTCTAGCTTGCTTGCTGTAACTGCTTCTGCGTTCTTAGGAAAGTCCGATAGTGTTGCGCCTGGGTTATTTTTCAGGAATTTGTCAAGGTTATCCAGTTTGTCCAGTGAGTCACTGGATATCTCGCCGCGTTTCACTGTTTCTATATGCAGGGCTTTCATGCGATCGTAAACTGACTGCTTGCTGCTTAGACTGTATCGCGTTTGTAGTTCAGAAATTTTGTGGTTCATTTTTTAAGAATTGAGTCTAGCTTGCTTGGACTTGAGATGATTTTTAAGATTTCCGTGACTGGTTTACCTATTGCGATCGCCCTGTAGACTTCTCCTATTTTTTTACTTGTGATATATTTAGCCCGTTGCTTTTTGCCTTCCAGCCAGCGGTAGGTGTAGTAGGGTCCGGTAGATTTATCTTGCTTCTGCCGTGTTGAGTGTTGTTGTCCGCCGATGCGGACTTTGTAGTGAAAGTCAATCCAGCCGTTGGAATTGTAGCCGCTATCCTTTCTGTTCTCTAAATCTAAATCCTCCACAACAGGCTCGGCAGTTAATGGAGGTTTCAGATTCTCCACAACAGGCTCGGCAGTTAATGGAGGTTTCAGATTCTCCACAACAGGCTCGGCAGTGTTAATGGAGGTTTCAGATTCTCCACAACAGGCTCGGCAGTTAATGGAGGTTTCAGATTCTCCACAACAGACTCGGCAGTTAATGGTGTTGGGCAAGGTTTAACTTCGTCTGGATATAAAAAATCCCACTGGTTGATGTGTGGGTTCCAGAATTGGATGCTGCCGTTGATCGGGTGAACGGCGTTGACTTTGAAAATTTCACCGCGTTTAATCCAGGCTGCGACCGCTGGCTTCCGTTTGATTTTTACCCAATCGCCGGCTTTATATTGCGGCACCGGGATTGGTTGTGGGAACAGTTCTAGTTGTTGCACTGTGTTTTTTATTAGGGCTGCGGGGTTTTCTATAACTGTCAGCGTATCTAGGGCTGTTGAGTATGGCTAGGTACCGTTTTACTATCTGCTCTCCGTTCTTGTACCTGAGGAAGTAGCTGATTTGCTCGTGGACTCCTGGGGGGTAGGTTTTGCGCATGGTGGGTGGGATGAGAGTAAAAATGCCGTCTCTCCGGCTGTCGCACCACTTTGGTTGGCTGGTCATCTTTTTGAGCTTGCGGTCTGCACCACTCCGCGACTCTTTGGGGTATCAAGCTCTTTCCCCAAACCTGTTACTACCTGGTTTTTCAGGCAGATTTTGTTCAGTCGCTTTGGATTTGCCCTGGCAGGTGTCGCCAGTATTAAACTTTTCTCAGTTATTTACCAGATGTGAAGTTTTGTAAACTTTTAGTAAAACTGCCGTTGTCCCACTCGGCAGCTTGGTTTTAATTTCGGTGGTGCGGGGTTTTGCCACAAGGATTTGTTCGCTTGTCTGGGAAAATAAGTCAAGTGACAGACCTAGGGGTTCTAATTCGAGGTCTGGTACCTGTTCTCTACCTCCAACTATTTTAAGTCTATGTACTGACGCAAGTCAATATATGGACTTATAATGAGTTGTACCTATGAAAATGCCAGTGAAGAATCAATTAAAACGAATTCTTGAGGATCGTTTCCAGAAACCTTTAACTGCTTACAGGTTCCGAAAGCTAAGTGGTTTGGGTCAGGCAACCTCTTTGAAAATTAACGATCCATTTTGGGTTCCTCGACCTGAGACACTTGAAACTATTTGCAAAACGTTTAATTTGCAGCCTGGAGATTTTTTATTTTATGAGGAGGATTCGGAAAATTCTTCAATTTAATTTAGGTCTACGTGTTGACGCAGGTCTATGTATTGACCTATGATAGATACAGATGCAATTTGCATACCCTGTAACGTCACCCCTGGGCTTGTACTGCTCAAGCCCTTTCTTCTAAAATATGTTTCAGTCCAAGCTTTACGAACTTAAGGCGATCGCCCTTGAACTGGGAGCTCAACCCGTCGGCGACTGTCGCAAAATCAGAACGTGGGAATTGGCGATCGAGCGCGCTGCTGAGTCTATGGGCATATCGATGGAGGCTGCTTACAGTCCTATTTTGCGGGAACTTGAATTAGCGGCTAAAAATTCCCCCGGTGTCGAATCTGCTCAGGAGTTGATCGCACAAGCGACAGAAAATTCCCTCGGTGTCGAAGCGGTGCCGGTCGGAATTGCGCTCTCACCAAGCTTTCTTGCTCGCTACGTGCCACAGCTTGAGCTGATTTATTTCAAGCCTGATGCGGAAGGACAACTGAACTTACTTGATTTTGAGTTTTCAGCAGTAAACGAGCCGCCTGACCCAGACGATTACGATTGTATGTTTGCTTTCTGGGCTGCTTATGACGCTTGGTGCGATTGCTACCCTGATGACTGTTCTGAGCAATGCACGGAGCCGATCGGAAAAAACCTTTCGGTTTTGGAAGCTGTCCAGGAGCCGATCGCACAAGTAGCCGAAAATTTCCCTGATGTTGGAACTGTTTCAACAGTTTCGATTGAGTCAATGTGTTATTGGGCCCCTTGCGACCAACTGCTGCTAACAACTGCGCCAGTATTGGAAAATCTTTGTTCTTGTGGCGAGGTGCTTGCTAGCCAGTGTGATGGTCGTACTGTCACTGTCCGCGTCTATCCCAATCGTACGGTTCAAGTCTCCTGTTATAAAAATCGAGTTGGTTGTTGCAGTCGATCGCCTCCAGGAGGTGATGTCATGGCTTGACTTTCTGAAGTCTTATCCTGATGTTTTGACTTTTCACTCCTGCTGTAGCGGTTGCTTCTCAAACAGGCAATCGCTTCTTTCCCTATTAACTTTTGGACTGCGAAATCTATGTTTTCTTTAAAAGTTGTTCTTCCTGTTTACAAACTCAACGCGTGGCAAAACTTGCAAACCTCTGGTGAAATTACCGCTACCTGGACTGGCGATAATCTTTTAGAAGGTGACGAGTCTATCAAAAAACAAGCTACTGAATGGTTGGAGAAACAAGAATCCCAAAGTCGGATTATTTCTGATTACGATAATGTTTTGACACTTAAGAGAGATGCTGAAAGACTTTTGCGGCAAGTTAAGCGCGAACTTAAATTGAATGAAGCAAAGCTTGAGTTGCTCAAGGGATTTTTTAGTAATTTAGGTTTTGAACCTGATTCTGAACATTTGCAGATTGCAGACAATGTGCTTAAGCAGCTTCAAGCTGTTGTTGTTGTTGAGGATGATGATGACGAGGAAGATATATCTAATTCACTTTCTCGGGAGTTTTAAATCATGAACGAACGAGAACTTGACGAACTTCGAGCTGAATTAGTTGTAGCCCGCGCTCAAATTGAGCAGCTCCGACAGTCTAATGAGCAATTGCAAAAATACCTTCGCGATAAAGACGATACTATCCGCCAAGCTAAAGATATTACTCCTGTTAGTCGCGTGAGCCTGAAGAGAGTTTTACTTCTCGTTCGTGCTGCTGCTTTAGATCTTTCTAAAATTTCTAAGCTTGATGGAGGTGGCTGGCTTCTTAGCATGGGTGCTACTTTGCAGCGTAAGTTTAGAAGCCTCCGCCAAATTTGGGAATTGCTCAATGTTGAGGATTGGTACTTGAACGATTTGTTTGACGAATCAATTCCCGCTAATTCTGGCTCCAATTTATTGTCTAAAGTTGTTTCGGCTGTTTCTAATTGCGCTAATTGGTTGACTGGTGGAGCGCGTCAGAATTCTTTTGAAACTTGGAATCATTTTGTAAATGCTTATGGAGATATTTCTAGTGAGATTTCTTCAGCGTGAATATATCTTGAGAACGCCTGATGATATTGCTTGACTCGGTAGTTGAAACTTTCTTTAAAAAGGGGAGTCGCGGATTGAGTCCAAATCAACCGTCGATTAGTCTGGTTGCAATTTAGGGTTTTTAGATAGAAACAAGCTTTAATGGCTTTTCAACATTCGTAAGCTCGATTGCAATTTGACTGATTGTTTTTTGTGTTTTACAGCTTTGAGAGTGAAGCGGGCTTTTTGGGGCCCTTGGGTGATTCGCAAGCTTTTATTTCTTGACACCTAGATTTGGATATTAACAATGAGAGTTTTGGGGATTGATATCTGCAAGTCCTCTGTTGTGTGCTGTCTTCTTGAACAGCGCCCTCAGGAGCCTCGTGAATCTTATTATTCTGTTGAGTTTTTAACTTTGCGAGCTGATGCTGCGGGTATCAAGCAATTGTTAGAATTGCGGCCTGATGTTGCCGTGATGGAACCGACAGGGATAAATTATCAGCGGCTTTGGGGAACTCACCTTGCTCGATCGGGTGTTAAGGTATGTTTGGTTGCTAATAATAAACTTCCGCCCTACCGCAGTTTGCTTGACCTTCCTGATAAGGATGATGAAGCTGATGCTTTAGCTTTGGCTTGTTATTATTTCGATTATCAACATTTACCTCGACGATTTTTACAGGTGAGAGATTCTAATATTGTTCGGATGCGCGAACTTTGTTTGAGGCTGGCGCATTACAATCGACTTCAAAGTCCAATTATCAATCGTTTGCGTCAGGATTTGGCTTGGCAGTTTCCTGAGGTGATGGCGATTAAATCTGAAATGAACGCTTATGGTGATTTGCCTTTGTTGTGGGGTTGGATGGCTGGCTTGCGCAAGTCTGCAAAATACGATCGTATTTATTCTGCTACCGTCGGCACTGGTTTGAGCCAAGAAACAAAATTTGCTGCTAAAATGCTTTGCGACCTTCAGGTTCAAGACCGCGTTGTGCAACTTGAGCTTTTTCACTTAGTAACTGGTGATGTGCGGTTTTTGCCTTACCGCAAAGTTTTTGCTAGGTTTGGGTTTGGTTTGCGCGTTCAGTCCTTAATTTTGAGTCAGATTTACCCGATCGAGAATTATTTTGGTGATGATGGCAAGCCTGAGATTGTGATTCGTAAAGGTCGGAATTCTAAGAAGCCTACTAGGCGTTATCTTAGCGAGCGGCGGTTTATGAAGAGTTTGGGCTTAGCACCGACGCGCGAATGGTCTGGCGATGAGAAGAAAAAATCTCGCAAGTCTGGCAGCGATATTTGTCGTACCGCTTTTTGGCAGTGGGTTTTTACTCGCATTGAGTGTGGGCGATCGCGCTTGCGTAATGAAATTGGTGACAAGCTTTCAGTTTACTTGCTCGAAGCTAAAGCTCAGAAGCAGTCGGTTAAGTTGGTGCGATCTCGTGTGGCAGCTAAGGCTGCTAGGATGTTGTGGAGGGAATTGGTTCTTGAAATTTTTATAAACCCTGAAAATTATCTAGAGTGAATGTAAGAGAACAGAGTCAAAAAAACCCGAATAATCAAAAATTATCTGTGATGTCACCAAATACTGCGATCGCAACCCGGTTGTTGGTAGGCGGCGGCGAAATTCCATGCAAACAACTATTGAAGGTCGATCGAGATTATTGCTTAATTTAGTGCTTTCAGGGAGAGTCCCGAAATGAATCAAATTAAAACTGCTGCTTTGTTAGGCTTGTTAAGTGCGCTGTTAATTACCGTTAGCTATTGGGTAATCGGCGGTTCGGGCGGTGCAATTATCGGCATTGGTTTGGCCGCCGCCATGAACTTAGGTTCGTGGTTTTACTCGGATAAAATCGCTTTGGCAGCTTACGGGGCTGTGCCGATAACTGCCAGCCAAGCGCCGGGACTTTATACAATGGTGGAAAGGCTGGCCCAGCGCGCTAATTTACCGATGCCGGGAGTTTACCAGAAAATTGGGTCTAAAGCCCCGTCCTAAAAGGACGGATTTAATTATCTAAATTTCTTGTTCAAGATGGTATAATAGAGTAATACTACAGGTAGAATAACCGCCGATACACATGAGACACTAAGCTCAAACGACAGGTCGGGAAATAATAATGGTTAGTGGGTGGCGAACACCACGAAAAACATAGCTAGGGTAACTAACGTAACCCAGACCAGAAAACTAAAATCTTGAATATTAAACGTACCGTGGGACACACGGGAACAAGAGAGGAAACTCTCTATCGCTTGGGGAGATAAGCCCTCTGGGATTGTTCAAATTAGGCTCAAAACACAGGTTCTATCGAACGGGTTTTTGGTTTAAGTATTGCCTTCATGATGGACAATTTTAAGGTATGTCTGTGAACCAAGAATCCCCGCGCCCTGACTGCCGGGGAGTGTCAAATTATTCCCACTGCGTCTGCTAACGCTTTTGCTACCGGGCGCGATCCCGAACACGCGGCGGTTGCGGTGACAGAAGGGATTATGAGTATGCTTTCAGAGGACGAACTCGAAGGAGTTATCGCCCACGAACTTACTCACATTAACAACCGCGATACGCTGACGCAAGCGGTGGCGGCTACGGTGGCGGGGGCGATTTCGTGGTTGGCGCAAATGGCGAGTTACAGTATGTGGTTTGGGGGTAGGGACGATCGCAACAGCCCGAATCCTGTGGGGTTGCTGCTGACAATTATCCTCGCACCGGTGGCTGCTTCGGTGATTCAGCTAGCCATTTCGCGCACGCGGGAGTTTTCGGCCGATGCGGGGGCTGCCCGGTTAACAGGCAATCCAAGGGCTTTGGCGAGGGCTTTGCAGCGGCTGGAAAGTGGGGCGCGGCAAATGCCCTTAGATGGTAATCCAGCTTTTGCGCCGCTGTTGATTGTGAATTCGTCTGCTGGTGATTGGTTTAGAAGTTTGTTTTCGACTCATCCAACTACGGAATCGCGGATTGAAAATTTGATGAAGCTGGAACAAGAATTGACTGGTTCTTATTAATAAGTGTTAGAATGAATTCTGGCGCTACAAATCGAAAGTTTAAACAGCCAGCATGAGTTCTGGTGCTATGGTTCAACAGTTGACAGTTGACAGTTGACAGTTGACAGTTTAAAAGCGACCTCTACCTAGAAGTCCGAGGAATCGAGTAATGAATAGTCTGATTTTAATTTCTCCCTCAAAGGCTTGGGGCTTTCAACCAATTCTTTCTGGTACAAAGTCTTAAGGGCCAGAATTAATTCTGGCAGTACATAACAAAGTCTGTGTTTGCGGATTACCAAAGGAGATATCGCAATGACTGATCCAAATTTGAATGAAGTAACTGAAGTAACTGAAGTAACAATTGTAGAGGCTACTCCCGAAACGACGACGATCGTCACAAAGGAGATGCCGGATGCTACGCCCGAAGCGATCGCAGAAACAGCCGCTTTGTTTGAAGCAATTAAAAAACGCGCCGCCGCCGAAGTCCAAGCAGCCGGCGATCTCACCCGCGAAGCTTATTTGAAAGCCCTCCAGAAGGCTTCAGGCGCGATCGAACAAAATAAGTCGATCGCCAAAGAGAGAATGACTGAGGCTGTCAACCTACTCAAAAAGGAATCCGAGAAAAATTGGCTGGTGGTGGATGCGATTAAAACGCGAGCTCAAGCCCAGGTGCAAGATGCCGGCGAAGTCAGTCGCGAAGCTTATTTGAAAGCGGTTCGACAAGCGCGGGAAGCGGTGGAACAAAATAAATTAGTCGAACGCGATCGCATCGATCAAGCTGTTGAGCACATTCACAAGGAAACTGAAAAGAATTGGCACGTGGTTGTGGGAGAAATTGAGTCGATTGGCGCTCGATTGAAAGAGACTGCTAAGTCTGCTTGGAACTCGCTAACGGCGTTTTTTGACAAGTCCGATCGCGGCGATTCGGAGAAGTAATCGGAATTGATATAATCAGTTCTTCATATCAAATCCGTTTGCATCGGAATGATATAAACGGAATGATATAGCGGTTCTCAGAAAGATTCGCGGACGTTGTTGGGCTTGGGCCCTCTTGGTTTCAGTGGTTATATAACCTGTCAGTCATACCTCACCTTTTTG
>NZ_JAEQDD010000104.1:0-18638 GCF_020737885.1 Microcoleus sp. PH2017_34_RAT_O_A
TGGTCAACGACAAACCCTTGAATCTCGGTAAATGGTTTATCGATATTTTTTACCGCCCTGAGCCAGTATTGGCATGATTATTTATTTGGAAGTCCCTAACTACTAAGCTAGCCGATCGCGCTTAACTTGGATGGCCGAACCTGAAGGCTGTTCTTGAGTTAATCATGTTTTGCCAACGATCGGCAGGAGTATTTCAAATTCGGTGTGCTGGCCGGGCTGCGATCGCAATTTTAGTTTGCCGCCGTGCTTTTCTGTGATGATTTGATGGCTGATTGCCAGCCCCATACCGCTGCCTTTGCCTGCTGGTTTAGTGGTAAAAAATGTGTCAAATATGTGCTGCTGATTTTCTGGGGTAACGCCGGGCCCGTTATCGGCGATCCCAATGGCGGCCCACTTGCCCTCTGCGGTTTCTACCACTTTAGTCGTAATTTGGATTTGGGGCTGCCAGTTATCCGCGCACTCTGTATCTAGTTCGCGATCGGCTGCATACTCTGTCACGGCGTCTAGAGCGTTAACTAACAAATTCAAAAACACCTGACTCAATTGACCCGAGTAACCGTTAACTAGCGGCAGTTCGCCGTATTTTCTTACCACTTCTATGCCATTTTTAAAGCGATTTTTCAGAATTAACATTGTAATCTCCACGCATTCGTGAATGTCTATTTCTACTGGCTTTGTCTCATCCATGTGAGAGAAGTGGTGCAAACCGTTGACTATTTTTAGTAATTGTGAGGCTCCCCACTTCATGCCTTCTAAGGTGACTGGCAAATCTTCTTGTAAAAAATCAAATTCTATTTCTTCTTTGAGGGCATCAATTCGGGGACACGGTTCCGGATATTCTGCTTCATAAACCGAGATTAGCTGAAGCAAGTTTTCAAAATAGGACAGCAGAAAAGTAAAATTTCCCCAAATACAGTTGAGCGGATTTCTAATTTCGTGGGCTACACCTGCTACAATCCTCCCCAGACTCGCCATCTTTTCGGTTTGGATAAGTTTGGCTTGGGTTTGTTCGTGGAGCAATTTATTTGTCAATTGATGAATTATTGATTGAGCAACCATTAATTGGTGTACGTCTAACAGTCTGTAGGTCTGGGGTGCCACTTCGACTACTACAGGTTCGTAAACTAATTCTACTGATCTGTAAAGCGATTCCTGGGCGGCTTCTACTATTAATTTACTGCTAGGAAGCACCAGTAGCTCTTGCCTGGAAAATCTGTACAATACCTCTATCGGTCGCTTGAAAAACATTTCTAACCCGTAGCGACGGTTAACTTTTTCAAAAAATTGACGCCTGGATATGATGCCGACAAAAGTACCCATATTTGTCAACATGACACCTGGAAGCATGGAATTTTCTTCAAAAGCCTGGGCTACTTCTTTTGCCTGTTGAGTTAATTCTATTTGGCAGTTGTAGAGAGGCAAGTCGAGGAGAGTTGATTCTAAGGAGATGTTCCAAGTACAAATTGCAGGTATGTGTAACACTGATAACTCCGAGCTAATCTGATGCACAGCCAACATAGATGAAACTCCTGTTAAATTTTGTATGATGGATAACTTTAGTTGCTATTTATTGGTAACTGGTAATTGGTGGTGGGTAATTATTAATTTAAAAAATTACAGCAGCACCGGATTGGAAAACTCGATCGCCCTGGCATTGTCTGCTAAAGATTTGGTTTCTGAATCAATGTTAAACGATCGAAGCTTTTGTGGAACTTACGGAGCTTTGTTATTAACTTTTTACCATGATATACCATGCGATCGCCTGTTTTGGGAAATCTTAAAAAATCATTAAGGCACTTTGGTTATGCGTTATACCATTTTTGGGTGATGGTAGGGAATTGGAGAGCAGCGATAGCGGGCAATTGGTGAATATACGGGCATGGATCGAGGGATCTAGGGGGCGGATGGCGATCGTCCAATCCGCGCCCTAAGGGCAAAGGTAAAATCGGAATCAGCCAGAAACAAGAAGCAATCAAATGCAAGGGTTTCAGGAATTAAGAAAGTCCTAACCGTCGGGCGTTGCTGCCCTACCACTCTAAATAAATGCAACTTTAGGGAACTTCCCAACTCCGACTGCCGTCTTACAAGGCTCTGTTTTTTGCAATTTGCAATTTACAATCTGCAATCTAAAATCTAAAATCTAAAATCTAAAATCCTCTCAGGGTTCCACCTCGGGCCAGAGGCGTTCTAGCTGATAGCGCCAAGCGCCGAGAGTCTGTTCGCGAGACTCTCGCCCGAGTTCCATTTCGCCCATCAATCCCTCTGCGTAAAAACGGTCTAAAGTCTGAAGGGTGGTTTCTATGGATTGTCCCTGCATCTTGGCAGCTTTGATGATTTGACGGATGCGGCTTTCGATTAAACCGCCGAAAAAGTCGGACAAACCTTGTTCTTGCAAAGCTAGCAGTCTGGTGATGGCGGCCGAGAAATCGGCGGCGGCGAGTGTAGCGCAACTGTGCTGAAACACTCCCCACAAAACGTTTTGATGTATGGCGTAGCGAGTTTCGAGGGTGGTGTCAAAGTTAGCTTCTAGCAGTTTCTCGAAAAACGGTTGAGCTTCTTGGGCATCGGCGATGGGTAGCAAAATCCGCAACCAACTTCCGTCTTCGGAAAGCAGGACTAAAAGCCGAAATTTAGGGGTTTGGACTTGCCAAGAAGTGGCAGCAGGCGTCTCAATATTTTCGCCAAATAAGTCTTTAAGGGTATTACTAATTTCTTCGGGAGTCATGGTAATTTTAGATTTTAGCTTTGAGATTGTAGGCTGGGGAGTTCTTTTTAAAGTTTTTGATGTTTACCACATACTTCAAGTATGGCTTAGTATCAACTCAATCTAAAATCTAAAATCTAAAATCTAAAATCTGTTTACGGGAGCCAGCGGGGGTGATAGCCGGCAAAGGGAAGTTCTTCTGGCTGTACTTTTGCGGGAGAGTTGTCTGCGGGTATTTCTAATAAGGGTAGCAGCCAGAGGCGGCTGGTGGCGATCGACTGTCCGCTATCGTTGCGGGGAGTGTCTGCTGCTGTGGGTTTTGTTGTTGTGACTGATTGGTCGAAAATTAATGCCAGCCCGTCGGGAGATAAACTGATTTGGGTATCTAGTTGGTTGGGCAAAACCAGCAGCGGTTTGATGGTTCCTACCAAACGAGTGCCCTCTTTTTTGAGGTCGATGGCGGCGATGAAAGGCTGTTCTTTGTAGCTTGCGGTTTTGAGGCGTTCGGCTAGCAAGCAGTAGAGACGCTGGAATTGGTTGTCTTTGTCTTTGCGCGGATCGAAATAAACGGCGATGATGCTACCGGGAATCCGCAGTATTTCTTGTTCTGCGCCTTGGTTGTCTAAAATAAAGAGCGATCGAGTGTAGTCGCTGTTGTATTTAACGTAGGCGGCGGCGGAGTTGTCGCGGGCCATCCCCAATACTTGTTCGTATTTCGGCAAAAATTCTACTGGATCTGCTTCTGGTTTGAGGGGGACGATCGCTAATCCTTGTTTTTGAGATATTACCATCGATTTGCTGTCGGGGCGAATCATAAAATCTCCGCCTTGTTGGTTCTCCAAGGGTTTGGGCGCGACTTTTTCTTCCAAAATCCAAGGACTGAAATCGCCGGGATTGCGGCGGTTGACGCGCTGGATAATGATGATTTTTCCGTCGGCTGAGAGGTCGAATTTGAGGTTTTGGTAGTCTTTGGAGTCTAAGAGTTTGTCGATTCTACCTGCTGGTTGTGCTGGTTGGGCTTGGGATCCGGGGGATTGTGGATTGAGGCCGGTGGTGACTGTAAATAGTTCTTGATTTAGGGTGCCGCCTGTGCGGGCGATCGATCGATCTGTGGCGGAGAATAAAATGCGATCGCCCTCGGGATACGGTTTAAAATCGGTGACAACTAAATCTTTGGGAGTCAGCGGTATCGGTTTCGAGTTGCTGCTGCTGAGATTGACTAGCATTAATCTGCTTTCTGTTTCGCCTTGAACGCCGATGTAAACAAAAGCTCGATCGCGGCTGCGGAAGGAACTGCTAAACGGTTGAATTGGCGTTCCTTTGTTTTGGTTGTTTTCTCCAAAATACTTGTCGGTGGCGCCGGCGAGTTTTAAGGTGTAGGTAACACCGTAGGGTGCTGGATCTTTGAGGGTGTAAGCCATCCGCCTGCCGGCCCAACTGAATTTACCTGGGAGGGGCGGTTCTAGTTTTAAGTTTTCCTCGACGGTGGAGTGGTTCATCGGCCGAAAGAAGTTGAGAATAAAGCCGGTATCTGCGGCGCCGATTTGTTTGTTCTCCCAAGTAAAATCTCGCACTCTGGGCGCTGTGCGATCGCCACTCAGCAGCAGCAGTCCCATTAAGACGCTCAGCAGTAGGATGAGGAAAATCGCTACCCGGTCGATCGGCTGTTTGAATTGCCCAATAGCGAAGGATGAAGG
This sequence comes from Microcoleus sp. PH2017_34_RAT_O_A, assembly GCF_020737885.1. Classification (NCBI taxonomy): domain Bacteria; kingdom Bacillati; phylum Cyanobacteriota; class Cyanophyceae; order Oscillatoriales; family Microcoleaceae; genus Microcoleus; species Microcoleus sp. PH2017_34_RAT_O_A. Next base: position 4,402 of record NZ_JAEQDD010000104.1, read on the forward strand.
ATTAATTTTTTTGTTAAAAATACTCACAAATGTTTCTCTCCTTTTCCTGCTGTAAAATTAACCGCCCATTTTTTCTATTTCATTCAGGCCAGGACGCGCTTCCAACTCTTAGAAAGCTATTTTTTTCACCAACAGTAATGGCTGCTACTTCTTTTTGGTTAGAAAAAACTCATTTTTGAAAGTTGTGGTGTGTCTTGGACTGAATAAAATAGACCTATGAAAAATCTACCTATATTTAAATATGTCATGAGTTCGTACCAGATCCTCGGGTGATATTTTATCGATAGGTAGTCCGCCACCCAGAGACTTTCTCACCAAAAGTATGATTGCTAGTGTCCCTAAAAACATTGCTGTCAACTTCATGTCCTCCCAAAAACAAGTTAGCCCTTCTTTCCTAAGACCGTAGGTAACTACTAAATAAGTAGGAATGTCACCGACAGCTACAGCAATCACAGCACCTAAATTACCCATAAAATGATATCCTACTGGGATGCCGATAGCGATACTCAAGAAAGTTGCCAGATTGCCCATAGCTGCGTACTGAGATTTTCCGATAGCTAACAAACAAGAACCCATCAAATTGTGGATAGTCGTGTGCCAAATACCTAAAGCCAAGATTGGCATCATCCAAGATGCTGCCATATACTCTTTCCTGTACAGTGTTAAAATTATCTGATCTCCAAAGCTCACAAAAATTGCTAAGCCTAGGGCTAAAGGGATCAGAATCAAGTTGCGGTTTTTGAGGATTTTGGCGCGCAATTCCTCGCGAGGTAAGTCTGCTAGCATCGAAATCGAGGGAAAAATTACCCTACCTGCGAGGGCTATCATTACTTGACGGGGCATATCGCCGAGGGTAAAAGCAATGCCGTAAATGCCCAACATTGTTAAACTAAATATTTTTCCGAGAACTAGGCGATCGGCTTGAGAACACAGAAAATATAAAATTGTAGACAAAAATATCCATTTTCCATACGAAAATATTTCTTTAACTGCCTCTCGCTCCCAAGCAAAGCGGTTTTTATGACCGCGAATCAAAAAATGGCTCCATACTAATTCCACTACAGAGCCTACGAAACCCCCTGCGAGGATAGCCCAGATACTGCGATCGAACCATGCCCAAACAATCATGACTGTAGTAGAAATGACCTGTAAGGCCAATTCAAACATTACTACGTTCTTAACTGTCATTTTGCGTTCGAGAATGGATACGGAAGTAGATTTAAATCCTCCTATGAGAGTAGTTAGACTTATGACCGGAATCAACCACAGGAGACGGGGTTCTCCATAAAAAGTAGCGACTGGCCAGGTGATTAAAATTAAACAAAACCAAATAAAAACACTGCGAATAACTTGCATTGTCCAAGCGGTGTTGAGAAATTCTGGTTCTTCTCCACGCTTGTTTTGGATGATACTTGGGCCAAGACCTATGTCTGTAAATAGGTGGACACCTGTGATAAAAACGTAGGCTAGACCCATTAGACCAAATAGTTCTGGTAACAGCAGGCGCGTCAGGATTAGGTTGCTGCCGAATCGGATAATTTGACTGCTTCCATAGCTGGCGATCGTCCAGAAAGCACCTTTAAGCGCTAATTTTTTTTCAGATGACATATTCAGATGACATATAGGGAGAACTTATTTTCTAATTACGAGTCTAGTTGCTGAATTTCCTGTTGGCAACTGCTACAGGATGTTGCTGCTACTTTTATAGCTGACTTTACTTGATGTTAATTGTCCTACGGAGGACGGGCTCTTCTGGCCCATGCCACAATCTCAAATACAACAGATTTCAAGTCGCGAGATTAAAGTTGCCCACTGGCGGGATGCCCATCTCGCGATCGCCAAGGTAAAATTTAATCTCCAACTTGCTGGCTGTCTAATAATCATAAGGGTTTTTAGGCTCGGGAATCGATCGGAGGGAGGATGCTTGAATAATTAATTTGCGCTTGCCTTGCAGTTCTTCTACGATCGTCTCTCCTTCTATTTCTAGCCAACTGTCTGGGGCGAACGCGGTGCGGCTTTGACCGATCGCTAATTTGACCGGCAACCCGATCGGATAGGCGTCCGCCGCGCAGCAGGTAATGATAAAACGCCCGATCCACATATATTGTTCTGCTACGTTGGGCGGGTGAATCACAAATCCTTGAACCTTGACTTTTTGACCTCTATATGTATCGGGTTCGGGATTGAAATTTAACAGCCGCACCCATTCGATGAGCGATCGCCTTTCGGGTTTTGTAGTATTGCGAAATTCTTGGGGTTGCAGTCTGGTGATGGGCAGGGATTCGGTGAGGCCTCGTTCGAGTGCTGTCTGGCTGGTAAATGTGCGTGGCGTTACCGCTAAACCGATCAATGCGACGCTCAACATTAAGGTGCTGCCGATACTGGGGGGAAATAAAGTAATGTGTTCAACTTCTGTACTTCTGAGAGATTTATTTGCTGGCGATGTCCGGGATTGCTTTTTGGCGCGATCGACCTTTAAGAGTTCCCAAGTTTTTAACCCGCCAATAATCATTAAGCCGATTCCTCCCGCTACAGTCAACCCAAAGTAATTCGGGTGAATGAGAATGCTTAATTTCCCGGTGATCCAATATTTGAGGAGTAATATTCCCCACGCTAAGATAGCTAGGGCGTCCAGCCAGGGGCTAATTTTCTTGAAATTCATTTTTTAAGAGTCATTAGTCATTGGTCATTAGTCATTAGTCATTGGTCATTAGTCATTGGTCATTAGTCATTGGTTATTGGTCATTGTTTATTGGTCATTGGGAATCTCTAGTTATTTTTCCGTCTAGGCTCATTTATTAACCTAGATACAAATTGACAGCGAGGGTCATTAAAAATGTTAACTGAGCTGCCAAGACCATTAAGTAAATTACAGAGCGACCTTTAAAAATAGATAGCATTAAACCGATGCCTTTGAGGTCAATCATCGGGCCGAAAATGAGAAATGCTAACAGCGAACCGCTGGTAAATGTGGAAGCAAAAGAAAGGGCAAAAAAAGCATCTACTGTAGAACAAATCGATACGACTGCCCCTAATAGCAGCATCGCCAGAATCGAAGAAACAGGGCCTTGGCCGAGGTTGAGAATTAGTTCGCGGGGTGCGCCAACTTGAATGATGGCGGCGATCGCACTTCCGACAACCAACACTCCTCCCAATTCCCGCAACTCCTGTACCATAGTATCTAAAAGCAGGCGCAGACGCTCTTTAGAAACGCGGTGGAACATCGAGGAACGTTTCGAGGTTTTGTCAGTTTTGCCTGTTTTTAAGGGCTGTCGCTGGTCTTGTAGCAAAGATTCGATCGGCACTGCACCGCCCTGACCTAGCATAAAAGTTCCCGACTGCAACAGTAGCGGAGTGTCGGCTGGGGCGAGTTCTGTTTCGGACAACTCTGGTTTTGGGAGAGGAATCGCGCGGGCTACAGAAGGGTGTAACAGAGGTCGCAAATCTGTTTGGACGCTGAACACCCAGCCGATAATTGTGGCTATCAAGAGAGAAAAGACTACCCGCAAAACTACAATTTCGGGCTGATCGCGAAATGCCGTCCAAGTCGCCCAAATTACCACGGGATTGATGGTGGGGGCCGCGAGTAAAAAGCCGATCGCGGCTGGTGCGGGAACTCCCTGCATTAGCAACCTGCGGGCTACGGGGACGTTACCGCACTCGCACACGGGAAACAAAAAGCCGATCGAACTACCCATCAAAGCCGCCAGCAGCGGGTTTCGCGGGATGCGGGATACGAGTTTGCGTTCGTCTACAAAACCCAGCAGCAAACCTGAGAATAAAACTCCCAGCAGCAGAAAAGGTATTGCTTCTACTAACAAGCTGAGAAACAGGGTAAAAGCATTGTTTAACTGATTCGTTAGGACTGGTTGCATCGATCGCCTACTGGTAAATTGCTATCTCGTTACACGTATTTGGCTGAGCCCCTGTAGATCATACCTTCTTCACAGCGCTAAGTTAAGATTCAGTTAAAACTTTTTTGCGATCGTCCTCAATCTTATAGCAATCATTAGAATTTCCAGATTCTGGTAAGGACACGGCAGTGCCGTTTCCCTACAGATGCTCGCCTACAATCTCTATGTTCCCATATTTAATTAATTATTTTTCAGCCCTCTCAGGTTATTGTTAACAATAGGTTAAGACTATAACTCAAGGTTAATTAAGAGTTAAATACTCGAACAAAGCGTTAATACCCCTCAAGCCAATATAAAATAAAGTCAGGCATAATTGCCAGGGCGCATCTATCTCGGTCATACTCGAACTTGCCTAATACTGGAAGTGGTAAAATCTCATTTACCACCGTAAGTTTTTTGTGTAATTTAAAATTCCGTTTCCCAGGAGAATGTCGGCCAAAGCACTCAGCTACTCATCGACTGAGCTTTGGTGGCTAAATATCTGTTGGCAAATATAACCCCAAAAAAGCGTGCTGATGAATTTATGTTAAATACCTCCTGCATAGAAAGACCAGTCCAACCGCTCTCCCAGGCTGACTTAGGAGAACTTTCTTTAGATTCTACTCTCGTGGAATTGTCGCTTTACGCTTTTAACGTAGAAGCTACGGATTTGGGAATGCAAATTTCCCAGATGTTAGAAGCCAATCCGCTGTTACCGGGAGTCATTTTAACCGATCGAGGTGAATTTGCGGGGATGATTTCCCGGCGGAGATTTTTAGAATTTCTCAGCCGTCCTTTTGGGCGAGAATTATTTTTAAAGCGACCTGTGAGGGCTTTGTACCGCTTTGCCCAAACTGAGACTTTAATTTTCCCCAGCAATACTTTAATCGTGGATGCAGCCCGGAAGTCGCTGCTGCGATCGAAAGAACTGCTTTATGAACCAATTGTCGTTCAAGTGTCGCCTCAAAATTATAGTTTGGTAGACGTACACGAACTGCTAGTAGCCCAATCTAATATTCACGAACTAGCAACAAAATTACTGAGACAGCAAACTCAATCTCAACTAATTCAAACCGAAAAACTAGCCAGTTTGGGGCAGATGGTTGCTGGAGTTGCCCACGAAATTAGAAACCCCGTCACCTGCATCAGCGGAAATCTCGGTTTTTTGTCAAACTACTCAAAAGACATCTTGCAATTGCTGACTGCTTACGAACAAATTGTCGGCCCTAGCGCACAAATTGACGAACTCAAAGAAGACATAGAATTTGATTTCTTACAAGAAGATTGGGCGGAAATTCTCAAAAGTATGAAGGTTTCATCCGAGAGACTGACGGAACTTGTCACCAGCCTGCACACCTTCTCTCACATGGACGAAACCCACTTGAAAGAATCTAATATCCACGAGTGTATTGACAGTACGCTACTAATTATGAAAAACCGTCTCAAGTACGGGTTTAAAGTAGTTAAAAGCTATGGAAATTTGCCTTTGGTGAAGTGTTATTCTGGTCAGTTAAGCCAGGTATTTATGAATATTGTCAGCAATGCGATGGACGCCTTGGAAGAGCTAAAAGGAACCAAAGGTTTTGTACCTGCGATTACTATTCAAACTGAGGTAATAAACAGTGCTGACGGAGACTGCGTAAGTTCAGAATTAATGCAAAATTATGTTTTGGGCGATGGCGTCCCGCCCCGCAAGCTACGACAAAATGCAAAATTGCGATCGTCCGCCAGCCAAAATGGAGACTTCAGCCCAGAAGCAGCGGGAAAAAATCCCAATAATGCTTGGATAGCAATCAGAATTGCCGATAACGGGCCGGGAATTGCGCCCGAAATTCAGCGGCGGATTTTTGAGACATTTTTCACTACTAAACCAGCGGGGAAAGGTACTGGTTTGGGTTTGGCAATTACTCATCAAATTGTTACGGAGAAGCATAAAGGTAAGTTGAACTTGCATTCAACGCCCGGTACTGGTACGGAATTTGAGATATTGTTGCCATTAATTTGAAGGCAGTTGAGGATGAAGAATACCCGGCGGTTGAAACCGCGTCTATACAACCAAAACCCGCCTCCGCGGGTTGAAGAACGAGTTGTTAAAATTACGTTTTATTCTTCAGTCCGCGGAGGCGGACATCGTTTGTGTAGACGCGGTTTCCAACCGCCGGATCCTATCTTCTTCCAGCAATTAAGGTCGAAGCTGAACAGGCATTACTAAGAATGTGGCATTGACTCCGCCCAAAGGCTGAAAAATTACAGGGGCAAGAGCACCGTTTAATTGCAGTTGAATTTCGGGAGATTGAGCCGTTTTCAAAATGTCAACTAAGTATTTCACGTTGAAAGCAATATCTATGCTTTCTCCCGAAATCTGTGCCGCCATTGACTCTTTACCGCAGCCGACATCTTTGGCGTCTACTGACAAAGTAATTTCCTGATTTTCCTCGTCGATGCTACATTTGAGGATATTATTTTTTTGATCTGCAAAAACAGCAATTCTTTCGACTGCGGCTAAGAGCGATCGCCGCTCAAGAGTAATTTGCCGCTCAAAAGAGGGCGGAATCAACTGTCGGTAGGCGGGATATTGCCCTTCCAAGGTGCGGGTTGTCAGGCGCTGCTCGGCCCATTCAAACACTACTTGACCGTGTTCAAAATGTAGGGTGACTGGTTCAGTCCACTGTCGCATCACCAGCATTCTTTCTACTTCCCGCAATGCTTTAGCGGGTACAGTCACCTCAAATTCTTCTTCGGTTTCTTCACCTTCTGCTTTTTCGTTGGCAGTTTGAACTACTGCCAATCTGTGGCCGTCTGTAGCTGCAAATTCTAGGCAATCTTTCAGTACCTTTAAATGCACGCCTGCCAGTACCTGTTTTGCTTCGTCGGGGCTAGTAGCAAATAAAGTTCCTTTGAGTCCTTCTATCAAGGCTTCGGGCGGCAATTTCAGGATTGTTCCTGCTTCGATTGCCGGCAATTCTGGGAATTCTTCGGGGCCCATGCCTCTGACTTGATAGCTGCCAGAACTGCAAGTGAGACAAGCGACGGTATCTCCGGCTTCGTCTTCTAAAGTAATCTCTCCATTTGGGAGTCTGGAAACTATATCGTTGAGCAATTTCGCGGGTATGGTAAAACTACCGCCGCCAGTCACTTCTGCTGCAAAGCTGGTGCGAATACCCAAACTGAGATCGAAAGCTGTTAAGCTAACCCGCTGATTTTCCTCATCCGCTACTAAGAGCACGTTGGCTAGTACGGGATGTGTCGGGCGGGAGGGAACGGCCCGACTTACCAACGAGAGGTTGGCGTTGAGGTCACTTTGGGTGCAAACCAATTTCATGAGATGAAGGTTAATTAACCGGATTTGAGATAGAAACAAATCGTATCACAGAAAGTCGGTGGCTCGGTTTTTCTGTGTGTAGGTGTGCACACAGCACCAGATTCATTTTTAATTTGTTGAATTATTTTTCTGGGGTTCGCTCTGTGTAAACTGTGGAAAACAAAATTAAATGCTTGTCTGAAAAGGCTTGTAGTTGCTTTTTGCCTGTGGAAAACTTGTGGAAAAGCTGGAAAAAGTCGATCGCCCGCCCCTCGATCCTCAAAAACTTTTTTCAGCCAGAGAGTTAAGGATCTTTAGGGTGTCGATGATATCGAAGAATGTCCAGGTTAAAAGCATCCGTGATATTTTCCACAAACTTACGGTGATTTGTCCACAGGTTTTTCCACAGCTAATCTCAAATCCGATGCCACCGGATTTGAGATTACCCACAGTCAGGACACGACGGTGTACCGTTTTCCTACAATTGGCGATCGTTACATTCGAGCAAGACAAGCTGAAGTGCATTTAAATTGTATAGTCAAGTTTAAAAAAAGTTCTGTGGGGTGGGCCAGAAAGCCCGCCCGAAAAATACAATTTAGACGCGAAACAGCTTATTCAGCCGAGATATATTTGAAATTGAAGCAACGCCTGATATTACAGTCGCCAAACCTCGATATCATAGAATCCGTTTAACAAAAAAGTCGCCTCCCTACTTAAGCATCCAGCTAATTCTAGTGAGGACATCATTGTTTACCGTCAAAGCCTCAAACCCTTAAGTATATTGAATGCTTGATGAATATCAGATTCTGTAACTGCACCATATCCAAGTACCAAATAATAATTTGCCTCTTTTGCATCAGGCTCAAAGTAAGCTGCCCCTGACCACAAACCCACTCCTCGTTCTGCTGCGAGATCCACAATCTCGTCTGCGGGCTGATTAGGTGGAAGCTTAATCCAAAACTGCATACCACCACCAGGGAGTTGCCAACTCCACTCTGGAAACAACTCTCGTAAATACAGCGGTTATCAGAAAGATTCGCGGACGTTGTTGGGCTTGGGCCCTCTTGGTTTAAACGGTTATGTAAGCTGTCAGTTATACCTCATCTTTTTGAGAAAGGCTATACGTAGCGATCGAGTCTCGTTCTCGAACTTTCAACGAAACTTTTAGGACTAAGGGTAAGCATCCTATGGATAGTAACCACTAGAGGGTTTGCCCATACAAAGCACCATATATTTGGGCATTGTGTTGATACTAGGATTGGTATCGCTAGATTTTTAGTATCCTTTTTCGTTAGAAATCATACAAGACGAAATATTCCAGCAATGGTACACTCAAAATATCTTTAATTGGAGCATTAGTTAGCTCCAATGACGCCACATCATATATAGTAGTAAATGTTTGTTACTAATGAAACGGAGTTGATTAGGAATTGTAAATATTTATTGCCTGTAACGTTGTTTCCCTTAATGTCAAGGAACTTTTTCATGATGACAGTGAACAAGCTAGGTGCATCTATCTTTCAGAAAAACTACAAAAGCCCTTTGGGCCGATGGAATGAATCAAGTTGGATACGGAACAAACCTCTTCGGGAAGGTAACATTGAAGGTTTACCCTTTTCTCCAGATCTCGTCCCGTTAGCCGATCATCCTGCCATTGCGTCAGATTCAACTCATCGGGTAACGGTTCTAGCTTATCGACTCCTTGCCCATTTACAATTCACAACTTTGTTGGAATTGAGTCATGTCAATCCTGTTTGCAGCAGTCTGGCTCAAGGAAATGCACCCATTTTTTTAAGCACGCTTCAGCGCAATGATGCTCTGCGAATTTATTGCGATGAAGGAGGACACGCTCTCTTTGTTGAATTATTTTCAACTCAGGTGGAGGAGGCATTCGGACTCGATCGATCGGTTATTGGTCGTCCACACTTCGATCGCATCATCGAGAAAATTATTGCTGAACATCAAACTCGGCTGTCGCCCCATCTCATTCAACTGTTTTTTGTCACAATCTCAGAAACTCTGGTGACAAAGGTTCTTAACAATGTTCCCCACGATCCTCAAGTCTCTCCTATTGTCCGTGCCGTTATCGGCGATCATGCGGCTGACGAAGCGTTGCACAGCGTTTATTTTCGTGGCTTGTTCCCCATCCTTTGGCAAAGCCTTGGATCCTATGAGCAAGAGGAAATGGGACAATTACTGCCACAACTGGTATGGGCATTTCTGGGCCCCGATCGCCAACTCGAATACAGTATTCTGAGGCGCTTAGGCTTTAATGCAAAGGATTCGGAAGGAATTCTAGAAGAGGTTTACGTACCCAGCCAAATTGCTAAATTTGTTCGACAAGCTGCCAATCCAACCTTAAAAATGTTTGCAGCCGCTGGAGTGTTGGACGATCGTACAATTGAGCAAGTTTTCGCAGATTACGAATTGATTTAAGGGTGACTACTTTGAAACACGCCACTGTCATTAGACATATTGCCTTTGAGGATCTGGGAAGTTTAGCTGAAGCATTGAATCAGCAAAACTACACAGTCAGATATTTAGAAGCTGGATCGGATGATTTGACTCAGATCGATCGCAACACAGATTTGCTAGTGATTCTTGGAGGCCCAATTGGAGCCTACGATGAACAGGATTATCCGTTTCTAATTGATGAGTTACGTCTATTAGAATATCGTCTTGCTAACGATTTGCCTACGCTAGGGATTTGTTTGGGGGCACAGTTGATGGCTCGTGCTTTAGGAGCGAAAGTTTATCCTGGATTGCAAAAAGAGATTGGATGGTCTCCTCTAAACCTGAGTCTAGCAGGTCAGCAAACACCACTTGCTCACTTAGCAGGAGATAAAACAGCCGTTCTTCATTGGCATGGAGATACCTTCGATCTGCCTACTGATAGCACTCATTTAGCGGCTAGTGCGATTTATCAAAACCAAGCTTTTTCATGGAAAAAAGGAGGATTGGCGTTGCAGTTTCATCCAGAAGTCACAGCTCAAGGATTAGAACGGTGGTTCATTGGTCATGCCTGTGAAATTGGAGCAACGCCTGATATCACAGTCGCTAAACTTCGAGAGGATACGATTCGTTATGCTGGACATTTATCAGCTCAAGCAGCGAAGTTCTGGGAAGATTGGTTAGCGTCTTTACCGCAGGCTGTAAAATTGTCATAATAGAACAGCAAACGGCTGTTATTGTCCAGATCAAAAGTAATACAGCAGGTTCCACGTTGATGAAGTACATCTCGGATCGATAAATCTCCGTAGGGACACGGCATTGCCGTGTCCCTACAGCACTCCATAAACCTGGGATAGGCTTGTATCATCAAGATGCCTGACCAGTAGCTTGAATCGGAACTTCCCCCGCACGCGAGGAAAGTTCCGTTTAGTTGAAAACCAGAATCAAATATTTTTCTGGTTAGTTAATACTTTAAAAGCGTAGTTCATCAAACAGTTGTGGAGGTTCGGTTTCAGGTCAGTCACTAGAATATCTGATGAGCAAATTTATTCACTATATAAATACTCATTTCTGACAGTTTCTTGTTACGAGCAAAGTAGCGAAGGCAACGAATAGCATGGATAATCCGACTAGGCAAACTCCATTCCATTGCAGTTGGCTCCAGCCATAGATACCAAGAGTAGAACCTAGGGCTCCACCCATAAAATAGGACACCATATAGACCGTATTTAGGCGACTTTGGGCTTCTGGTAACAAGCTATAAATGCGTGCCTGATTCGATACTAGAGCGGATTGTGCGCCTAAATCTAACAGAATGACTCCAATAATCAGCCCCCACAAATGGTTTCCAAACAACCAAAGCACCAGAAATCCTGAAGAAGAAATGGTAATAGCTATTCCCACTGTCAGACGAGGATTTTTGCTGTCTGTCAGTCCCCCAACAGCAGGAGCAGCGACAGCCCCTACCACCCCTACCAAGCCAAACATACCGGCTATTTGGCTGCCATAGTGATAAGGTGGCTGTTCTAGCAAGAATGCGAGAGTGCTCCAAAAAGCGCTAAATGCCCCAAATGACATAGCTCCTATTACCGAAGCTTCCCGCAATACAGGTTGATCTCGAATTAACCCCAACAAGGATTGCATCAATTTTGGGTAAGACATCTTCAGTGACGACTGACTTTTGGGCAGTAACCTTAAGACAGCAACTGCAAGGACAATTATTAGACCGCTTGCAATCCAATACATTGCTCGCCAACCTAAACTTTCCCCAATCCACCCGCTAACAGTTCGCGCTACGAGAATGCCAACGAACAAGCCACTCATTACTTTTCCGACAACTTTTCCTCGCTCTCCAGGTTTCGCAAGATGGGCGGCAAATGGAAGAATTAGTTGAGGCACAACTGTAGTGATACCAATCGCCAGACTCGAAGCAGCAAGCCATACTATACTCGGAGACATAGCAGCACTCACTAAAGCGCAGGCTGTTGCAGCCAGGAGGGTGGCAATTAATATCCGACGTTCGATCATATCTCCCAATGGAACAAATAGGAGCATTCCCAAGGCATATCCGATTTGCGTAAGCATTGGGATGAAACCTACCTGCTGAATCGAAGCATGAAAACTTCTCCCCATCTCTACAAGTAGAGGTTGGTTGTAATATATATTTGCTACAGCAATTCCAGTTGTAATTGCCATAAACCAAACCGTATTATGTCTCATTTGTCGCACAGTTCATTGAACTGCCCATTGTCCTTGTCTAGTGGTTCTATCGTAGAAATTGCTTTGTGAGGCTCTAGACCATTGAAGGAAGCAGCAATTCTTGTGGCATCTGCAATTAATAAGTCCTTACGTACTTTGCCAGTTGTCGTTTTGGGTAAGTCAGCCAAGTAAATTACATGGGGTTGCTTATATGAGGCTAGTTCGTAGCTGCAAAACTTTAACAAACTCTCCTCTGTAATCAACGTCTTGTCTCGTACCTCTACAAATGCCACTAAAACTGGTGAGTTTTTTGTCTTATCATCTACTGGGATTCCAATCACGGCAGCTTCACATACCTGATCGTGTCGGCATAAAACACTTTCGATCTCGATCGAGGATATGTTCTCCCAACCATAATCTGTTTCTACGTAGAGCAAGTCTTTAATACGGTCTCGAATCTCTAAGTAACCATCCGGATGAACAACTGCCATATCTCCACTGTGGAACCAGCCATCAGCGAATGCTTTTTCAGTTGCCTCATAGTCATTGTAGTACCCCATCGCAATTGTATTCCCCGCCATTACGACTTCACCTAACGTGTATCCATCGCAAGGAACATCCTTCATTTCCTGGTTCACTACACGTAAGCCAGTACCTGCATGAATCGTTGCAACACCTTGGCGTGCAAGATGCCTTGCACGAATTTCAGACGGTAAATCCTGCCACTCATCTTTCTTTTCACACACTACATAGGGACCTCCGGTTTCATTCAACCCATACTGGTGTATAAAATTTACATCCATATCGTCTAAACACTCGATTAGTTTAGTTGTTGGAGCAGCACCGCCGGTTGTGATTGTAAGTCCTTTGAAGACTTGTCTGTCTCCTTTTAGTTCCACTAGCGATCGTATAAAACGTGGTGCGCCACACAGATGTGTAATATCGTACTTATGAATCATACTTGTGAGTTCTGCCTCATTTCCTCTGTCGTTATGTGACAAAACAACCTGCACCGCACCTACTACTATATTGGCCCATATATGCCCCCAGCCATTGACATGAAACATTGGCATCATCCACAAGTATTTTGATGCCTTGCTGAGCCCAATCACAAGCACCTGACCAATTGCATTTAGGTAAGCTCCACGATGATTGCAGATTACGCCTTTTGGACGCCCAGTTGTACCAGAGGTAAAGTTGATTGCCAGTGGGTCGAGTTCCTCACGTACAGTTTTATCCAGAATCCAGTTCCCATCCTCTGCTGCCATGCAGGTTTCGTAGTCAAGTGTTCCGCCCGGGTATAGCTCTTTGGTCGGACTATTAAAGATAATTACCTGTTGCAGACACGTTAGATGAGTCCGAACTTTAAGAGGTATTTTATCGGCAAAATGGGCATCCAAAATTAAGACCTTCGCCTCACAATTGCCAAGCAGATACAGGAGGTCAGCAGTTGTTAGCCAAGGGTTCAGCATTACCAGAATGGCTCCTATCGCTGGAATGCCAAAGTGGGCTTCTATAACCTGCGGGCTGTTCTCCGCCAATACTGCGACTCGATCTCCATAATTGACCTGCAGCCGATTTAACACTTGTGCTAAACAGCGCGAGCGATGCAACAGTTCGGCATAAGTCATTACACCTCTGGAGTGGATTACCGCTTTTTTGTTAGGAAATGCTAGACCACTCCGTTCTAAAAAAGTGGTCGGATTTAAAGCTACATACGAATGCATTTGATGTACCTCAAAGATTACTCAAATTGATATTCCTTTCGCTGTGAAAGAATTCCCTTGAGTATGCCATCATACACACCAGCACGGGCTTCTAACATACGCATTGCAGCGCTGAAAACTTTTAAAATGTCTTCATTGGTGTGGATGTATGGTAGTCCGGCAGCAAACCAGCCTTCACCATGATCTTCATCAAGTTCGCAATGCACGACAAAAAACTTCACCATTTCCTCGCTTAATCCGCGCCGACGCAAGTGCGCTAAAACTCGGCGTTGCTGAAGCGGAATAGCTAGTTCTAAAGCACCCATCCCACCAATGCCGTCATGCAAACCGTCTGCAAACCAGCACAAATTAATTTTGGTATTTAATAAGTGGCAAGTTTCCGGGTTAATATCTTCTTCTTTGACCCCACCAAAGTAATTCATAAGTGGCTCAAACAGATTGGGATGTGCAAGAGAAAAATTACCCTGACCAAACTCATCGTACAAGTTATGGTAAAGCTCTTCTCGCATCTCAAATGGCACAATTAAACTGTAGGCAGCAACGTGCAGGTGAAAACGCTGCATATTGACCCATTTGTGACAAGTTAAGAAAAAGTGCAAATTGTCAAGGGGGTAGACTTGCAAGAGGTAAAATAGGATAAAACCTTGACCGGGTAAGCAGTTGAGC
>NZ_JAEQDD010000105.1:0-30217 GCF_020737885.1 Microcoleus sp. PH2017_34_RAT_O_A
AGCCGACTCCCTTGGGTGAAGCAGGAAGCAGACCCTTCAAGAGCAATCTTGATTGAATAGTGAGACTTGAGAAAGTTTAGCTAAGTTTTGTGTAGCAGCTTACAACCTACCTTGCTGTCTGGAGGAATGTCTGCGCTCCTCTGAGCTTGCGGCAAGGCAAGAATAGCAAACCGCTATTTTGGGGAGCCTCGTTGTGGCTCTGATGATTGCCTCCAAGAACCTGAATTTCAGGAGATTTACAGTTAAACTTCTCAAGAATCTCATCCCCGACTTTCGGGGAGGGAGTATCTAAAAGTCGAGCTGTCCCCAGTCAAAAAGCCCCTGTATCTGACAACTGTCAACGATCGCAGTAAAAGTCAGCAGCACGTCTTTTGACCCTGCTCAAACCGTTCGACTAGCAGTTTAACAAAAAATATAGTACAGTTCTTAAACTCACAATTTTCGGAGATTCGAGGTAAGATCATGGCCGAAATAACTAAAGAAGAAATGCGCGAACGCCTGGGAAATATTGACCAGATTCGCGATATAATTTTCGGGGCGCAGCTTAGAGAATACGACAATCGTTTCGACAAAATAGATTCCGACTTGTCGATGATGCAGCAAGATATGCACGCTCGCATCGAACAAGTGAAAACAGTTCTGTCCACAGAAATGAGGGCGGCAGTTGATTCGTTAGAAAAGAAAGTTAAATCGCTCACCTTAAATACGCAAGAAGAAAGTGCTGACCTCCGACAGCAAATCGATCGCGTTAACCGCAAATGCTCTAGCACCATCGAAGCCCTCGACGAGGCGATCGACAATCAAACCAGTTCCATTCGCGACGAACTCTCCCAAACCAGAGAGCGACTCTCCGAAGAAACCCGCACTTTGAAAACACAGGTTTTTGAAGAACTAGACCGACGCTTTTCCATGCTCAGAGATGTTAAAGTTTCCAGAGATGACATGGCAGAAATTCTGTTTGAACTAGGAATGAGACTCAAAGGAACAGAATTTGTGCCCGAACTTAAAGGCGTTGCTGATAATAAGTCAAATAACGAATTTTTGTTGCCGGAGCGCCACCATCACGGATAATAACGCATGGCTTTACCGAAAGAAAATCCAGAAGTTGAAAATCAGCTAGAGGGTTTTGTTTCTAAACCTGACGAGTCTGCTGCCTCGGCAGCAACCCAGCTAGACCCCTTGTTGACTCTGTTATTCGATCTCAAAATTATTGCTGGTTCAAAGCAGCAAAATCCCGAGTCCGAAGCTGACAGCAGCGGCAAAAACGGTCAAGCTGGGGCCCTCGGCGGGTCGATCGATTTGTTAAGTATTTCCTCCGCACAGCCAGAGGAAATTGCAGCGCAGCAAAATCCCGAACCCGAAGCTGCTAGCAGCAGCGGCAAAAACAGTCAAGCTGGAACCCTCGGCGGGTTGATGGATTTGTTAAGTATTTCCTCCGCACAGCCACAGGAAATTGCAGCGCAGCACAATTCCGAACCCGAAGCTGACAGCAGCGGCAAAAATAGTCAAGCTGGAGCACTCGGCGGGTTGATGGATTTGTTAGGTATTTCCTCCGCACAGCCAGAGGAAATTGCAGCCGTGCCAGAAACTGGCTCTTGCCAACCCGATTCTACTGCTTCCCCGGCTGTTGCAGACGAGTCCCACAATTTGCTGTTCGCTACTCACAAACTCAACACTTCTGAACTGGAAAGAAACTATTCCTCAGCTAAAACTATAGATGTTTCCGCAGATGTTTCGGATTTGGAGAGAGAATCACCCTCGCTACAAGCATTCCCTGACTTAACAATTTCCGATTCTCCCCAGTACGTACAGCGCGAAAAATCCCAGGATTCTGCTGACACCGCTGTAGAGAATTCGCCCATTCCCCAAACTCTGGCGCCACCCGCAGCAACCGATCCGAATTCCTCAGTGTCCGGACTTTCGCAGCCATCACAAAAAATATATGCAGATGCAAGTGTGGCATCAATTGAACCGAACCGAGAGTCGCAAGAACAGCCGATACCACTATCGCAGCGATCGGAAATCATAGGCGATATTAAACAAGAATTCAATGAAGCCGACAGCGCGATGGGAAGGCTGCAAAATCTGATTTTTGGCTCGCAAATGTCAGATATCGAGCAACTCAAAAATCTCCTAGCAGAAACTGATTTGCCGGGGGTGTGCAATCTGCTAGCAAGCATCGACTCTAAATTAGAAAAACTGGAACACCAAATCTACGATCCACAAGAGCTGATCGCCCTAATGCTGCCTTGGATCGCAGAAATTCTCAGCCGCAAAATTGCCGATTCCAGAGAAGAAGTTGTTAATGCGATAGTCCCAATTATTGATGAAGTGATTAGGGCTAAAACTGTGGAAAACAGGCAAGCAATGAGTTCGGCGATAGGTGAGTTGCTGCCCGACGCACTTGCTCAACAAATAGAAAATTCGCCAGCGGATATTGCTCGGGCGATCGCCCCAGAAATGGGTTTGGCGATAAAAGAGCAAATTCGCCTCGATCAAGAGTCGATCGCCCAAGCCCTCGCCCCGGAAATGGGCAAAGCCATTACAGCCCAAATCGCCCTCGAACGCGACTCTATGGTGGATGCTCTCTATCCCGTCATTGGCAGTACGATCTCTAAATACATGGCAGAAGCTATTAAAACTATCAACGAAAAAGTCTCAAATAGCTTAAGCATGGAAGGAGTTGGGCGCAAAATTCGCTCCCAAGTACAAGGAGTCTCCGAAGCTGAATTAATCCTCAGAGAATCAATACCTTTTACCGTCCAAGCAGCATTGTTAATTCACAAGGCATCTGGCTTGGTAATTTCCGAAGTTCAACACCCCGCAGGCAATTACCAGTTAGAAGCGGAAATGGTAGCAGGAATGCTCACAGCTATTCGCAGCTTTGTGAACGAATGCATCGTTCAGCCCGGAGAAATTTCTGAACTCAATCTAATTGAATACGGCGACTCAAAAATTATGTTAGAAGTAGCGGGATACTGCTACATGGCAGTCGTGATTAAAGGAGAACCGCCACAGTCGTTCATTAACAAACTCCGGCAAACACTTACTAATCTGATCCTTAATTACGCTAAATTAATTCACGAGTTTAACGGCGATCCCGGTACTATACCGGACTCTGTGCACCCGTTCATCCAAAGTTTATTCGACCCGGTGGAAAGGGAAAAATCAAAAAAACCCCCCTTCGTGCTGATCGGGGTGACGATCGCAGCGCTAACCTTAATCTCAACACCTTGGGTAATTTATCAGCACCGCCGGAGCATTGACCGCCCCCTGGCAACAAATGCCGCTTTAGCTTTAGCCTCGACCCCAGAATTAGCGGTTTACCGCTTAAACGCCGACGTGGAGGGCAACACTCTCAAGTTAACCGGAAATTTGCCAAATCCAGAATTGCGGGAAAAAGCCGCCAAAATAGCCGCCTCAACTGCACCAAATCTGAAATTAGACAATCAAATTGTCGCTGTAGATGTACCTCCAGATCCCGTGTTGACGGCGGGTGAGGTGCAGCGGATCACCGCTGTTTTGAACCGCTTGTCGGGTGTTTCTATTTCTAGTCGGTATGGCGATCGCAAAGTTACAGTAGAGGGGACAGTCATGGAGGCTGTCGATTCACAGAAAATTGCTCAGTCCCTGAAGCAAATTCCCGGCGTTGAGTCAGTCGTTAGCACTGTGAAACTAGATCCGCTTAAAATTGCCACCCGCATCTACTTCGACCAAGGAACGACAACATTAGACTCAGCATCAGAAGAAATTATCGCCAGTGTTAAAAGTTTCATGGATCAATATCCTCAAAAACAGATTAAGATAATTGGACACAGCGATCGCACTGGGGAACTTGTCATCAATCAACGGTTGTCGCTCCAGCGTGCCACAGCAGTGCGAGATGCTTTGCTGCGGCAAGGTGCCAATCCGAAGCGCCTCCTGGCGGTTGGCAGTCAAAATCCTCCCCCCGGCGTGGAACCCAATCAACCGCTACTTTTAAGCAGATGCGTGCTATTTGAACCAATAACTAAGATCGTAAACAGCAAATAATTATGTCAGTTACTATATCTAAAAAAATGTGCATGATCGGCGACTTTGGCGTCGGTAAAACCAGTCTGATCCGCCGTTTTGTCGATCGGCAATTCAGCGACGAGTACCTCTCCACCGTCGGAGTAAAAATTTCCCGCAAAAGTATCGCATTAGAAAACACCAAACACCCGGAAAGTGTCACCGCACAGTTGCTGATTTGGGACTTAGAAGGACATACAAAATTCAAAGGAATCGCACCGACTTACTTACAAGGAGCTAGCGGCGTTTTAATCGTTGCCGATGTCAGCCGCTCCGAAACAGTTGAGCGAATCTCCGAACACGTTAAGCTGTTTTCTTCAGTCAATCCCAAAGGATCAATAATCGTCGCTTTGAACAAAGTAGACTTGATTGACGAAGAAAAATTGGCACTGCTAGTGGAAATCTCCCACTCAATCGGTCAAGACAAAGTAATAGCAGTTTATACCACATCGGCTAAAACCGGCAAAGACGTTGACGAAATTTTTCACAAACTAGCTTACACAATGGTAGAACAAGTATGAACCGTTCGTAGATGTATACCCACATCTACCCAAACAGAGCCTGCATTGGGTAGATGCTGCGAACGTGCAGGAACAGGATAAGACCTACGTTGTTTGAGTCATGACACCTACAGATGAACGCCAGTTTGTAGCTCTGTCGATTGCTATTAAGGAACGGATTAATTACATACAGATCCGCGTGTTGCACTCCCAACAAGCTCTTTCAACATTTCCGAGGCAAACATTACTTAGAAATAAGGCTGACAGAAGATGTCAAACTACGTTTTTCTCATTGATGCCAACAAAAAACCGATGAATCCGGTTCATCCCAGTCACGCCAGAAAACTTTTAGATTCGGGCAAGGCTTCGGTGTTTCGGCGCTATCCGTTCACACTGCTCCTCAAGCGAGTAGTAGAAAACATTGGGAGCATCTCAGTTTTGCAAGAAGCATTTTTTATGGTAGTGCTGTCCCCGCTCGCGTGCTTGTACAAGCACGCGAGCGGGGACAGCACTGTAAATGCAAAACTGAGATGCTCCCGGAATATTGGGTGCATCTCAATGCAAGCAAATATATCCGTAGGGGCGAAGCATGACCGTAGTCAATATGGGATTATAACTAATAACTTATATGCGGTCATGCTTCGCCCTCTTCCCAAGTGAGATACACCCGGAATATTGCACAACAGTTCACAGGAAAGATGGTTACAGCTATGCCTGAAAACATACTCAAAAAAGAACGAGTGTCTGGATATGTCCACCAATAATTATCGAACAGTATGAACCCCCTTTTTAGAAAGCTCCTGGGTCCGCGACAAACAGAGTATCTAATAGTAAATCACAATTTCATCATTCAGGAAACCTCTGCCGAAGTGCAGAATTATGCCGATACTCCGGGTGACGCGCTCCCCGGTACAGATGCTCGCATCTGTTTTCCCGAACTGATTGGAATTGAAAATATCCTCATGTCGATCGTGATGGGAAGGCGGCCGAGTTTTGAACTCAAAGGTATCGCTCGGTTTGCCGACAACAACCGCCCTTTATACTTCGATATGTTGGCGATAGAACATGAAAACGAACAAGATATGGCAAGTAATTTGCTAATTTTGATTGAAGATGCCACCGAAAAAATGGTGATGAAGCAATCCTTGATTCAGAGAGCGAATGAAGCTAATCTTTTGCTGAGCGCCTTAGCCGCTTCAAAAGATTATATAGATAAAGTGATTCGCTCCATGGGCGATGCTTTGTTGGTGACAACAACATTAGGAATTATCAAAACAGTCAATCAATCGGCACAATGGTTATTTGGGTACAGCGAAGCAGAATTAATCGACCAGCCTCTCTCCATCATAGTAGTCGAAGAAACATTGCTTTACCAAGGTCGCCACCGCTATATTTTGTCTCAAAAAGAGCTGCTCAGAGAATTGGAAGTAGTCTGCACTACTAAATCGGGAGAAGAAATTTGGGTAGAATTTTCCTGCTCGGCAATTCAGACAGAATTAGACGGACTTTATGATTTCATATATATCGGCAGAGACATCACAGAACGCAAGCAAGAAGACATGGAAATTCGTCGCTCTCTGGTAAAAGAGCAAGAACTCAGACAGCTTAAATCTCGTTTTTTCTCGATGCTGGCTCACGAATTCGGCAATCCTTTAAATACAGTATTATTTGCTACTCAAATTCTCAAAGAATATGGGGACGAAATTACCCAAGCGGAAAAACAAGAATACCTCGAACACGTTAAATCAGCATCTAAACACATGGCTCAGCTATTAGATGACGTGCGGTTGCTCAGCAGCGCCGAAGCTGGAAAACTCCAATTCAATCCCGCACCACTTGACTTGCGAAAATTTTGTAGCGAGTTAGTAGAATCAATAAAAATTAGCTACGGACAAAATCATAAAATTAATTTTGTTTGCAGAAAATCTATTGCGCCTGGGAAAAAAACCGCTCCGGAGTCGGAGGCAACAGAATACTCGCCCGCACTGGATGCCAAATTGCTGCGGCACATCTTGACAAACTTGCTGTCAAATGCTGTAAAATATTCGCCGATCGACAGCTATATTGATTTTCAATTAAATTGTCGTCATGAAGAAGCTATATTTAAAATAAAAGATGCGGGCATTGGCATTCCTATAGAAGACCAAGAACAACTGTTTGAATCTTATTACCGGGCCCAAAATGTCGGAAAAATACCTGGTACAGGACTGGGTTTATCCATAGTTAAACAGTGTGTAGACCTGCACGGAGGTCAAATCGAATTTTCCAGCGACACAGGGTTAGGCACTACCTTTGTAGTCACAATTCCATTTGCAAAACAGAGGTAATACGATTTGGGAATTGGGAATTGGGCATAGGGCATAGGGCATAGGCATAGGGCATACCTCACCACGCTTGAGAACCGTTATAATACGATTTTCCATTTTCCATTTTTCGATTTTCCGATTTGGGAATGACCCGCCCAAAAATGGGTACCGTGCCACGTAAGCGACCTTGGCTGGTCTATTCCAAAACTTTAGACAAAACTTCAAGGTGCCAGATTCATCAAATCGAGCAATGACTAATGACCAATGACCAATGACCAATGACTAATGACTAATGACTATCACGAACTGAGGGCACGTTCACCACTACAAAATCCAACATGACAACCCTGTTAAATAAATTGTTGGTTCCCCACCACTTGGAGTACCTAGCACTGGATCAAGACTTTCTTATCGCAGAGACATCTCTCAACGTGCAGCGGTTTGCCGACTGTCCCGAGGAAGTAGTTACCGGAAACGATGTCCGCATTCCCTTTCCCGAATTCCTGGGAACTGAAGAAATTTTAATCGATATTTTTGAAGGGCGGTTGCCAAATTTTGAATTAAAAGCGATGACGCGAGTATTAGAAAATGGCTCGCGGCTTTATTTTGATATGTATATCGTCGAGTTCAGCAATGACGATAGCGAGCAGAGATTAATTGTATTTTTTGAAGACGTAACCGACAGGATGGGTTTGGAACAAACTCTAGTTCAAGCTACCAATGAAATGAATATTTTATTGAGTACCTTAGCCGCTACTAATAATTATGTTGAAAAAATTATTACTTCCATGGCCGAAGTTTTGTTGGTGACAACGGCCTCGGGAAAAATCAAAAAAGTCAATCAAGCGGCTCAAGATTTGTTCGGTTATAGCGAATCGGAATTAGTAGGTCAGCAAATAGACACCCTTACTGCTGAGGGCGCATCTTTGCAAGCAGTCAGCCAAGAGTCGCCTCAACAATCTCAAACTAATACTGAAGTAATTTGCACCGCAAAAACCGGAGAAAAGCTGACAGTTTCCTTTTCCTGTACGCCGATTCCAAGTGACATGAAAAGTTTTTCTGCAACTTCTACGGCCCTCCAAGATTTTGTGTACATCGGCCGCGACATGACATACAGACAGCGAGCCCGCAAGCGAAAAGTAGCTCAGTACGTCACCACTCACATCCTCTCTACATCCGAAACAATCAAAAAAGCTCTAGAAGCAATTCTCCCCGCAATTTGCGACAGTTTGGGGTGGGATACTGCCGAACTTTGGATGCCGCCGGAAGCTGGGGAAAAACTGCTGTTAGGAAGTAAGAGAATAACTGCGATTTCCGACCCCAATTTGCTGCGGTGCGTCGCCTGTTGGACAAAAGGCTCAGTTTCCATCCCCAAATTTGCCGAATCTGCCGAACAAATGATCTGTGGATTCGGGGAAGGATTGTCGGGTCTCATTTGGGGCAGCGGTTCGTCTCAGTGGATTGCGGATGTAACAGAAAGCGAAATTTTTATTAGCAGAGAAATTGGCGTAGAAGAACGACTGCACGGAGCTTTTGGCTTCCCAATTTTGGGGGACTACGAGCAGGAAAATTCTGAAAGCTCTGTGTTGGGGGTGATGACTTTTTTTAGCCGCGAAGTGCAGTATTTGGATGAAGAATTGCTCCAGACAATGGCAACAATCGGCAGCCAACTCGGTCAATTTATTAAGCGCAAGCAAGCGGAAATAGCTTTGCGGGAAAGCGAAGAACAATTACGAGACTTATTTGAAAATGCTACTGACTTAATTCAAAGTATTGGAGCTGACGGTCATTTTTTGTATGTAAATCGGGCTTGGCGGGAAACTCTGGGCTACAGCGAAGCCGAAATTGCTCAAATGACTGTTTTTGATATCATTCATCCCAACAGTTCCCCAGAGTCGATGGAGATATTATGTCAAGTTATTACTAAAAAAGCTGTCAATGAAAATACTTTTTATCCCCACTCTATTCAGATAATATTTATTACTAAGAATCACGAACAAATTTTGCTGGAAGGTAGCATAAACTGTAAGTTTTTGGAAGGTTCTTTAGTAGCGATTCGCGCTATTTTGCGAGACATTACTGCTCGCAAGATGGCGGAAGATGCTCTAGCAAAATCTGCTTCCTTGCTGCAAGCAACTTTTGATTCTACTGCTGACGGTATTTTAGCTATTGATAGGAGCGGAAAAATAGTTACTTTCAATCGAGAATTTGTGGAAATGTGGGGGGTACCTAGCGACGTGATGGCGCTGCGAGACGACGCAACAACGATCGCCTTTGTGCAGAACCAACTCAAAGACCCGCAAGCATTCCAAGAGAGAATAGAATCGCTTTACGACCAGCCAGAAGCCGAAAGTTTTGACTTGTTGGAATTTGAAGACGGCAGATTTTTTGAACGCCATTCGGAACCGCAGCGGCTGGGAGATAAAATTATCGGTAGAGTCTGGAGTTACCACGATATTACGGAACGCAAGCAAGCAGAAGATGCCCTGCGGGAAGAACAAGAAAAATCGGAAAATCTGTTGTTAAATATCTTGCCCGTGGCAATAGCAGAACGACTCAAACAAAACGAAACGACTATTGCTGAATATTTTCCCGAAGTGACTGTTTTGTTTGCTGATATTGTGGGGTTTACAGCTTTGTCTTCTGTGATGAATCCGATCGACCTCGTGGAGCTCCTGAATAAGATTTTCTCAGGATTCGATATGTTGTGCGAGCAGCACGGCCTAGAGAAAATCAAGACCATCGGCGACGCATACATGGCGGTAGGAGGGCTGCCCTACCCTCGGGCAGACCATGCAGAGGCGATCGCCCAAATGGCTCTAGATATGCAAAAAGAGATAGCTCGGTTTAATGGTCTGAATAAGAAATATTTTAGCATCCGCATCGGCATCCACAGCGGCCCGGTTGTTGCCGGAGTGATTGGCATCAAAAAGTTTATTTACGATTTGTGGGGCGATACGGTAAATATCGCTTCCCGCATGGAATCTCATGGTTTGCCTTGGCGGATTCAAGTCAGTGAAACTACTTATGACTTATTGAAAGACAAATATTTGCTGGAAGGGCGCGGAACTATTGAAGTTAAAGGTAAAGGGGGTATGAAAACTTATCTGCTTGTTGGTAAAAAATAAGTTGGCAGTTGACAGTTGACAGTTGACAGTTGACAGTTGACAGTTGACAGTTGACAGTTGACAGTTGACAGTTGACAGTTGACAGTTGACAGTTGACAGTTGACGACAGTTGACAGTTGACAGTTGACATAGTGCGAACTCATAGGCAGCATCTCATGTTTGTAAAAAGGATTTTTTTATTATAGTGCGAGCACGCAAGAGCTCGCGTATTGTAGAATACGCGAGCGGGGACAGCACTATAAATGAAAACTGAGATACTCCCAACTCATATAACTCGCGAACAGGAGTCAGCAGTCAGCAGTCAGCAGTCATCAGTCATTAGTCATCAGTCATCAGTCATCAGTGATTAGTCGTCAAGCTGATGACTAAAAGTGTTGCTAAAGTTAATTAGGAATACTTTTTGACCAAGATTTATGGAACTTGCTAATTTGTCGGTAAATTTACGATCGCCCTTAGAATTTGTCGATCGCCATCCTGTGACAGTTTCGCCCTCAACTTCCCTCCCAGATGCGATCGCCCTAATCCGTCTGGCGATGGACGCTTGTCCGCTACCGAATTCACCTGCACACTCAAACGAAACGGTAACAGCATCAATTAGTTGCATCTTAGTGGTCGAGGAAAATCAGCTAGTCGGATTGCTAAGGTTGGCAGATCTGCTGAACTTAGCCACCACATACGGATGGCAAGAAATGAAAGTTTCCGTCGCCATGACGCGGAATTTAGTTGTCTTAAAAGAATCAGAATTTACAGATATTTTTACCGCATTTAAGCTATTTTGTCAATACTCGATCGATTGTTTGCCAATTGTAGGTGAACGGGGTCAGCCAGTAGGTTTAGTCACCGCAGAAAGGATTCACCCAGAAATTTACAGCCTCGTTAAAATGTTGCAGCAAGAAGTTGTCAAACTTCAGCAAAAACAGTGTGAACTCTTAGAAAGTAAGTCAGAAATCGAAAAACAAGTCAGCGATCGCCAAAACGCCGAAAATGCCCTGCGGGAGAGCGAGGCGCGCTACCGGGCGATTGTGCAAGACCAAAGCGAACTGATTTGCCGCTACCTCCCCGACGGCAAATTCACATTTGTCAATCAAGCTTACTGTCGCTATTTCGGCGTGCAACCAGAAGACTTGCTCGGTAACAGTTTTATGCCACTGATCCCAGAAGTAGACCGAGAAATTTTTCAAGAACAATATGCTTCTCTGTCTGCGGAAAAGCCTGTGTTTACTTGCGAACACCGAGTAATTTTGCCGAGCGGGGAAATTCGTTGGCAGCAGTGGATCGATCGGGCTATCTTCGATGCAAACGGAGAAATTGTGGAGTATCAAGCTGCCGGTCGGGATGTCACCGATCGCAAACAAGCAGAAATCGCTTTGCAGCAACTCAATGCAGAGTTAGAACTGCGAGTCCAGCAGCGCACTAAATTTTACGAACTGGCAGTATCGGCGGGCAAAGTGGGGGTTTGGGACTGGAATTTGGAAACCGACGAAATCTACGTCGATCCGTCTTTAAAAGCTTTGTTGGGCTATCAAGACGCAGAGATTCCCAACTGCATGGAACATTGGGGATCTCTGGTTCACCCGGACGATCGAGTTGCCGTCGGGGCAGCAGTCTCTGCTTATCTAGAGGGTGTGACAGAAATTTTTGAAGTCGAACACCGGATGCTCCGCAAAGACGGTAGCAACTGCTGGATGTTTGCCCGCGGGACTGCGGTTCGATCGCCCGACGGCAAAACCTACCGACTGATCGGGACTGACACCGACATTACCGATCGCAAATTGACCGCAGAAAAACTGCAAAACTCGGAAGCTGAACTGCTGGCGCTGTTTAATGGCATGACGGATATCGTGCTAGTTTTCGACGCCAGCGGCCGCTACCTCAAAGTCGCCCCCACGCCTCCCCAATTGCTGTACAAACGGGCTAATGAAGTGCTAGGCAAAACCCTCGCCGAAATCTTCCCAGAAGCCGAAGCTAATTTTGTCCTCGGCCACATTCACCAAACCTTGGCATCTGGGGAAACCCACAGAGTTGAATACAGCATGCAAATTGAGGGCAAGTTAATCTGGTTTGATGGCAGTATTTCGCCGCTGGGAGTCGATCGGGTGATGTGGGTAGCGCGAGACATTACTGCTCGCAAACAGGCAGAAGCTGCACTGCAAAAGAGTGAGGAAAAGTTTCGCAATTTGTTTGACGATGCTCCAATTGCGATCGGTTTGGCAAGCGTGCACGATTACCGCACGATCGAGGTGAATGAAGCTTACCGCCAGATGTTGGGCTACAGCGATGAGGATTGGGCGGTAATGAGTTTCGCTGATGTCACCCACCAGGAAGATTTACCAGCAGATGTCGAGCAAGTCAAGCAGTTGGTCGAGGGCAATATTCCTCGCTTTCAAATGGAAAAACGCCTGATTAAGAAAAATGGCGAGCTGATGTGGGCAAACATGACGGTGACGCTGATTCGGGATGGCGAGGGCCTTCCTCTCTACAGCATGGCGGCGATCGAAGATATCAGTTACCGCAAGCGCGCAGAAATGGAATTGCAGCAGTTAAAAGAACGCCTGCAATTTTTACTTGCTTCTAATCCTGCGGTAATTTTTACTGCCGCTGCGGCGGGGAAATTTTGTATTACTTACATCAGCGACAACGTTCAGACAATCGTTGGCTACGAGCCGCAAGAAGTGTTAGCAGATTCTAACTTTTGGTCGGGCAGGATTCACGCTGAAGATCTGCCACAATTTATAGTAAACTTTTCTGCTTTGTCCGAGGGTAAAAATTGCATTTACGAGTACCGCTTTTTGCATAAAAATGGAATGTATCGCTGGCTGCGGACAGAACTGAAACTATTGGTTGACAGCAGGGGCATTCCGATCGAAATTATTGGTTACGCCGCCGATATCAGCAATTCTAAATGCGCTGAAATAGCTTTGCGGCAGCAGTTTGAGCAAGAACGGCTGGTGGAGGCGATCGCCCGTCGCGTCCGCCAATCTTTGCAATTAGAGGAAATTCTCAACACCACGGTTGCCGAACTCCAGCAAGTCTTGTTAGTCGATCGAGTTTTGGTATATCAAATTTTACCCGAAATTGGCGGTCGAGTCATTGCTGAAGCGGTGGTAGAAGGATGCAGTCGGCTGATAGATAGATTTTTTGGCCGAGAGGTTTTTCCTACCGAATGTTATCAGCTTTATTTGCAAGGACGAATTTGTGCAATTTCCGAGCTAGATGACCCCTCCATTACACCTTGTATGATGGAATTTCTGCAACAAATTGAAGTTAGGGCTAAGTTAGCAGTCCCAATTATTCAGCACAGCCAACTTTGGGGATTGCTAATCGCGCACCAGTGCGATGGGCCCCGGGAGTGGCAAGAATGGGAAATGAATTTATTTCAGCAGTTGGTGAATCAATTGGCGATCGCCATTCAGCAATCTCTACTTTACCAGCAACTGCAAGCTGAACTGAGCGATCGCTTCCAAGCGGAGGCAAATTTAAAAAATTCCCTCAAAGAAAAAGAAATTTTGCTCAAAGAGATTCACCACCGCGTTAAAAACAACCTCTGCGTAGTTGCCAGCCTGTTAGAATTGCAATCTAACACGGTTGCCGACCCCCAAATAGCCAAAATGTTTGAAGAAAGTCAGAACCGCCTCTACTCTATGGCTCTGATTCACGAGAAACTGTACCGATCGACTAACCTGGCAAAAATTAATTTTGGCGAATATCTAGAAGATTTGGTCAGTAACTTGTTTCAGTCTTACAATATAAGTGACAACCGCATTCAGTTGCAGGTATTAGCTGAACAAATCTCCCTAAATATTGAGACTGCTACTCCCTGCGGCTTAATTGCTAATGAATTGGTTTCAAATACCCTGAAACACGCTTTTCCTCACGATACGAGCGGTACAGTTAGTGTACAATGCTATCAGACTGGCGATCGGGAAATCCACCTCTTCGTTAAGGACAACGGGATTGGCTTTCCTGAAAACATAGATTTTAGGAAAACTAACTCGATGGGCTTTCAAGTTGTCTGTACTTTAACCGAGCAGTTAGAAGGAACCATCGAAATGTCAAGAGAAATCGGCACAGCCTTTCACTTAGTATTTAACGAGTTAATTTACTCGCAAAGGTTCTAAAATCATGAATTTTCCAGAGCAAAAAATTAATAATATTAATATTTTAATTGTAGAAGACGAGCTATTGATCGCTAAGAACTTATCTCAAAGATTAGAAAAATTTGGATATAAAATCGCCGATGTTGTTTCTTCAGGAGCCGATGCCATCCATCGCGCAGGCGAACTCAAACCAGATTTAATTTTAATGGATATAGTAATCAAAGGCGAGATTGACGGCATAGCAACAGCAGCAATAATTCATCAACAATTAGATATCCCCATTATCTATACAACTGCTTATGCCGACGATGAAACTTTGCAGCGAGCAGAAAATACTGGTTCTTATGGCTACCTCCTCAAACCGTTTAAAGAAAGAGAAATGCACGCTACCATCAAGATAGCGCTGAGTAAACATCAAGAAGCCGTTGAAATGCAAAAACTCATGGCACTAGCAGCAGCGAAAAGCGAAAATAGAACGCGATTTGTTTCAATGGCATACCACGATTTAAACACTCCTTTGACTACCATACAGCTCTCGGCTGAAATGCTGGAAGATAGCGATTTGAAAATATCGCCAGGAACAACAAATAAAAATGTCAATCGCATTAAAAAAGCCGTCAGCAATATGAGTGAATTGCTGGACGATATTTTAATGCTCAGCAAAGCAGAAGCAGGCAAACTTTCCTTGAATTTAAATGAGCTAAATGTGACAGAGTTCTGCACATCTATTTTAGAAGAACTGCAACCGATCGTCACCGACAAACACCTTGTAACTTTCCTCGCCCAAACAGAGCCACTCCACGCCAATCTTGACACAAAACTGCTGCACCAATTGCTGACTAATTTGCTTTCAAACGCTATAAAATATTCTCCCAATGGCGGTTCTATTAGTTTAGAATTAAGCTGCGAAAACCAGCAAATAATATTTTGCGTTCGAGATGAGGGAATTGGGATGACAGCGGGATATGAAGAAAAACTCTTTCAGCAGTTTGAACGAGGTGCGAATGTAGGCAAGATTAAAGGTTCGGGTTTGGGACTCTGCATTGTCAAACACATAGTTGACCTGCATGGCGGTACAATAAGTGTGGAAAGTGCGATCGGTAAAGGTACTACATTTATTGTGGCGCTGCCTTTTTTAGTTATTGGTCATTAGTCATATTATGTCCGGTCAATTACCCACAATTAAATTGGTTTGTAGTGAGGACTTTAGTCCTCTGATTTTTATGAGGACTAAAGTCCTCACTACAAACAGGTTGATGGCGGTCATTTTTCAGCAAATCTATCCGGAGATAAAATCTCGATCGCCCAATCTTTTTCTTCCGCCGCCCTATTAGCAAATCGCTCAGCCAAAGCAGGTACGATCGCCAACGGATTGCTCAAACCAGAAAAAACGTGCAATCCAGGGCGATCGCGAATTTCCCCCACTACGGGAAACCTATCAGCGCTAAATGCCACAATACAATCGTGCCAAGTTGCCGGTAAATCTGCCGCATCTGGCAAAACCTTGCCGATACCTGCACGAATTGCGGTTTCGCTGGTTTTGCGATCGACTTTCGCGTTCAAATCGCTCAAAGTGCGAGACAATTGGCCGATCCGCAAACTCCCGTCATTAAATTGAATTGCACCCGAATCTAAAATCGGCGGTAACAACTCCTTACCCGGTTCGTCCCAAAGAAAATCTACCTCAATTTTACTCGATTGTGCTTCCAATTCAAAACGTTTTAATAGTGCGGGCATCACCAAAGTCCTGAGTTTCAAATCCACAGGTGCCGTCTCCAAAATCTCAGCACGACTAAAATAAACTCCCACAGAAATACCCGCCGTTTTTAGCAAACTACGACTCCAACCTCCAGCACAAATTACCGCATTTTTACAGGCATAACTTTCGCCTACCGTCTTGACACCCGAAATCCGATTTCCTTCTGCTATTAAACCAGTTACTTCCGCAATTTCTCTAATTCCTCCCAACCGCAAAAACCCTTGACAATAAGCTTGATTTGTGGCAGTCGGCGAAATGTGACCGTGACGGACAGTTAGAGCTCCGGCGATCGCACTTTTGTTCAACAAAGGTTCCAACTCCCCAGCTTCTGCAATGCTCACAAGCTGTGGAGGAATCGCAAAGTGTGCGTAATTAGCCGCGACTTTTTCTGGCTCAACTCCCGCATCAATTGTCAGCAACAAATCCAACTCGCGAAACTCCGTATTGCTATCTAATTCCGCCGATAAATTGCGGTGACGTTCGATACCTTCTGCACACAATTGCCGAGTTAAATCAGTCGTACCCGACCAATAAGCCAAGCCGCCGTAACTAAAACGAGTAGCATTTTGCATGGTAGCATCTCGTTCTAAAAGCAACACAGCAAAACCTTTTTTTGCGAGTTCGTAACTCAGCGCTGCACCAGTAATCCCGCCGCCGACAACAATCCAGTCGTAATTTTTCATCATGGGCAATTCACAGGGAAGGATTCACGAATTCTTCGATTTTATAGCAATTTCTTGATAAGTAGGGACAGGGCATTGCCGTGTCCGGTGCGGGGATGAGGACACCGCATTGCCGTTTCCCTAGTTGAAAAAATGATCTACCTACAGAAAGAGCTGAGGTGCGATCGCCCTAACAGAAACTTCCACCCCTTGGGAGATGCTCGCAACCGGAGATTTTTCGTTCAATAGTAGCAATTAGAAGCAGCAAAAAATTAGAAACACCAGAGAGGTTTTATGAGTATCGACAAACCGGGCAAAGATATGCGCCGCACTGTCAATCCGGGCGATCGCATTTCCGACGAACCGCAAAGCATCGAAGAAAAAGCTCAGCAATTAGCAGTTGACCACGTGCCAGACATCACGGGAGATACAGTTACAGTTCCCACTTATTTCATCGTAGATGAACCGGACGGGGAAAAGAAAGCTTTGCACCACGTCAAAGACGCTGAGGAAATTTCTGACGTAATTCGGCAGGCGCGTGTTGACGAAAATGGCGATCGCATTTGGGATTAAGTTCAATCCAATAAAAACTGGTTTGTACAAAATTTATCGGTAGAAATCATGGAAACAAATCAAAGAAATAGTACGCCCTTTCCGAATGTTCCACCGATTCTAGAAAGTGACGACAGAGAGTATCGCGATGCCGGCATTACCAGTACAGTTTCAGTTGCAGGCCATCCCCTTCACCCCGTAATCGTCACTTTTCCGGTAGCCTTTTTAGTCGGGGCCGCGGGCACGGATATCGGTTATTGGCTGACAAGCGATCCGTTTTGGGCGAGAGCTTCGGTTTGGCTAATTGGTGCAGGTTTTGCTGCGGGGATTTTGGCCGCAATCACGGGCTTTTTAGATTTTGCAAGAATTAAAAGAGTGCGCGATCGCAGTGCTGGCTGGTTGCACATGGGCGGCAATGTGGCGGCTATGGTACTTTCGCTGATTAACCTGGTGTTGCGACAAGGAAATCCGGCTGAGCCGATCGTCTTTACAGGTTTAGTTTTGTCGATCGTCGTTGCAAGTTTGCTGGGCGTTACAGGCTGGTTCGGCGGCGAACTAAGTTTTCGCCACAAAGTCGGCGTCATTGGCCCTAGCAGTCAAAATTAGTAGGTTTGCGATCGTTTGTAGTAAGGACTTCAGTCGGGAGCATTTCAGTTTTGCATTTGTAGTGCGAGCGTCCCCGCTCGCGTGCTTTGTATAGCACGCGAGCGGGGACGCTCGCACTGTAAAAAAAGGGGACGCTCGCACTGTAAAAAAAGGGGACGCTCGCACTGTAAAAAAAGGGGACGCTCGCACTGTAAAAAAAGGGGACGCTCGCACTGTAAAAAAAATGCTTTTTGCAAAAATGAGATGCTCCCCTTCAGTCCGTTTTTGTGCTGCGTGGATAATGCAGGACTAAAGTCCTCACTACGAACCTTTGTTTTTTCGTTTGTAGTGCGGACTTCAGTCCGTCTTGATGCGTGGATAATCAACGACTAAAGTCCTGACTACGAACCTTTATTTTTTCGTTTGTAGTGCGGACTTCAGTCCGTCTTGATGCGTGGATAAATTAGGAGTCTTCGTCCTCGCTACGAACCTAAAGATTGTGCAATCCAATCGAGATAAGCCTCACTGGCAGCAATAATGGGAATCGCAATAATTTCGGGAACTTCATAGGAATGGAGTTCCTGAACTTTTATTTTTAAAGCCTCAAATTTAGCCAAATCTGTTTTAATCACCAACTGCCACTCCGACTCGGAATGAATCTCGCCTTGCCAAGTATAAATAGAGCGAATCGGAGACAAACTTACACAAGCAGCCAGCCTGTGTTCAACTAGAGATTTAGCGATATTTTCCGCCTCCGCCTCCGATTCAGCAGTTACCAGCACCACCCCAAAATTAACACTCATAAGGATTTTAGATCAGATGTTAACAGATTTGATATTACAAATTACAAATTACCGATTACAAATTACAAATTACCATAAAAAAATGGTTTAAAGCCTCTCCCCGATCAGGATAAATTAAAAGATAAAAGAAGATAATTCATTACCCCAATCCTCTTCCTTAGAGGTAGAGGTCGCCTTCATCTGTCAACTGTCAACTGTCAACTGTCAACTGTCAACTGAACAATCACCCATTCTTAACTTCCGTAACTTCCCAAGAATTGACTTTGCACGCCCCAGCTAAGGAAAAGTAGCGCCTAGTAGATTCCGGCAAAATAGCTCCCGCCAACAAAGCATTATCTAAATTAGCTCCTATTAACGTCGCCTCGCTCAAATCGGCCGCCATCAAATCTGCTTGACACAGCTTTGCCCAATTCAAATTTGCCCCTTTCAAACAACTTCCCCTAAACTTAGCGCCGGTTAAGTTTGCTCCCGCCAACTTCACTCCCCGCAACTGAGCCGCGCTGAAATTCGCTCCCGCCAAATTCGAGCCTTCCAAATTAGCTCCCATCAATTTAGCTTCGCTGACGTTGACTCCGCTCAAATCTGCACCACAGAGATTCACGCCTGTCAACTGCGCTCGCCGCAGGCTGACTCCAGTTAATTGAGCACCAAAAAGTTTTGCACTGTTGAGCTTGGCACCGTAAAGGTTTGCCCATTTAAAATTAGCTCCGGTGAGGTTCGCGCCCAGCAAGTTAACTAATTGCAAGTCGGCGCTGCACAAATTGGCATTCCACAACACAGCACTCCGCAGGTTGGCGCCGGTTAAAGTTGCGCCGCTTAACTTTACCCTGGGCATTTTTGCTTTGACCAAAAAAGCTCCGCTCAAATTAGCTTTTGTCAAATCTGCGCCTGAGAGTTTGGTTTCGCCCATTTTGGCAAAACTCAGATTTGTTCTTTGCATCAGTGCGCCTTTGAGGGTTGCTTTGGTGAGAAACGCTCTGCTGAGGTTCGCTCCTGAAAGATTAGCGCGCGAAAGGTTGACTCCGATTAAGATTGCTCCGCTGAGGTTTGCCCCGCTCAGATCGGCTCCAGCAAAGTCTCTTTGTCCTTTTTCGTAATTGTTGAGCAGTTCGCTAACTTCCATAGGGCGTGATACCTTCTCTGATTGGGGGGGTTCGATCGAGAAATCTTTACTCTTAGGGTTGTTTCAGAAATTATACTGTTACAAAAATTAGACTGTTTCAGCGTTGGCATCAAACTGTATAACTTCTGTTAGCATCACTTTCTGTTCAAACGCGATCTCTTAATAAAGATTTTATATTGTTCTCATGGTGGCGATCGCCATTTCGGTACTTTTGACTTAAAAGTTAATGTTTCGTGACATAGATAGTCATTCCTTAACGATCGGCATTAATCCGCAATTTCAGCCTCAGCGTGCCCTTGAATCCTGCGGGAGGTTGCCAGGAATTCAAGGCTGCCTTGATACTCTCAAGGGCGTCTGTTGCTTGCAGCGTCGAGGTTTGAGTGTCGATGGCCACTTTCGCAACACGGCCGTCTTGTACGGATAAATCCCATACCGTCTCGCCACTAACCGCCGCTGGGAGATTAACAGATCGCAGGTATTGATTCAGAGATGCGATCGCCCCAGCATCCAATCCGGGAGCGCTGACTACTTGCAAGCGAGCAGCAATCTGCTGCTGGCGCGATCGTTGGCTGTCAGGAGCTTGTCGCGGGAGAGGAGCTGGGGCTGGCGGTGAAACACCGCGAGTCGAGCTGGCGCTGCGAGTGCCACCTCTAGTTTGCTCGCGCTCGTCGGCCTGGACAATACCTTCATAGCTGACACCCTGCGGCAATTCCACCGGCACTTGCACGCGGCGCCGAGCACCATCAGGTTCGACTCGCACTTCTTCGCTCACAGCCACAAAAGCCGTGTATTCCGACAGCAAGCGATAAGCCAAAGCTGTATTAGTCACAGCTTCCACCAAAGAAGGAGTCTCGCCACCAAACATTTGATTCATTAAATCTTTAATGCGCGATCGCCCCCAAAGTTGAGCTACCGCCGGATTGCCAAAATCTGTAACAATTGCTGCGGCTGAAGTTGACTCCCGTTGTCTCCCTCCAGATTGAGCAAAATTAACAGGTAAAATTTGCTCGTAAGCTTTGCCGCCCGCTTGAGTGCCGCGGATGCGGAGTTGGCCGTTAGTTCGATCGCTCTTTTTGCCAAACAACACCAGCGGCTGACTGGTAAATAAGTCTGGGGGCGCGATCGGATAAATCTCCGGTTTTTCGCCCATTCCTTCCCAACTAATTTCAATATTAGTCAATACCGGACTGTTAATTTGACGGAAAAACTTTTCAGCAGCTTCCGCCGAAGGTTCATCTTGACGAATTACTTGAGACGTGCCTCTACCAACTTGGGCTAAACGGTTGAGCAAAAACCGATTCACCGAACTGCCGACACCAAAACTGTAAAGTCGATTGCCCGGTTTTATACTCTGCTGCACCAGAGCCAAAACTTCTTTTTCATTGCCAATATAACCGTCAGTAATTAGTACAATACTCCGCAGCCTTTCCGTTGGTGCAGCCGGAAACTTCATCACGGCTTGAATGCCGTTGAGCAGTTCTGTGCCGCCGTTAGCTTGCAACCGATCGATATAATTAATTGCGCTTTGTCGATTTTGGGCAGTATTCGCTAAAGGAGTAGCGGATAGCGCTTGCGCCGTGTTGGCAAAATCAATAATCGTAAAAGTATCCTTGGGATTGAGTCCTTGAATGAAGCGGCGCATCAACTCCTTAGATTTTGCTAGCGGTTCGCCCTGTTGAGAAGCGGAAGTATCCATCAGAAACACGACATCTTTCGGTACAATTTCATTAGTTTTGTAGTTTAATGCCGGAATCAAATAAGTCGCAAAATGACCGCCCCGTTGGTCGGCTTGGCTCAAGACTGTGGCACGAGTATTTTCGCCTGATACTCGATAGCGGAGAATTAAATCTTTATTGGGAATTGTGTCATAATTCGCTAGTTGGACGCGCACAAGATTGCCGCTGCGTTCTGTTGTAATTTGATGGGAAGTAGAGCGGACATCGCCGATCGCAACTCCGGCATCGATTTCTACGGAAATAGCGATATCGCGACCAGATCGCGTACCCGGAGGCAAGAGAGGCGAGTTTATGCGATCGGCATCGGTATTAACCCCCCCCTGCCCCCCCCTTGCTAAGGAGGGGGATAGAGCATCGCCCCCCCTTGCTAAGGGGGGGGATAGAGTGTTGTTGCCATCTCTGGCCCCTGGAGACTCAGAACTATTGCCCACCCTTGCTAAGGGGGGGTTGGGGGGGGTCAGATTTCCCGAAATATAGCGCGGGCCTACCACTGTCGGAAACACAAATTCGTAATCGCCACCGGCAAATTTGAGACTCTCGGTGTAGCGAATCGTCACTTCAATCTTTTCTCCCGGTTTGATATTAGCGAGAGACTGAGTAAAAATATTATCGCGTTCTTGTTCCAACAAACCCGCAGTCCTACCTTGCTCTCTAGCTTTTTGGTATATTTCCAAAGCTTCATCGCGGCGTTTGATATTAGCTTTAATAATGCGATCGCCGATTTTAATTTCCATATCGTCCACCGCCGCTTCATCGGGGAGGGGAAATACATAAACAGCTTCTAAAGATTCGGGAAAAGGATTTTCAAATTTTTGAACAACTTCGACGCGGGAGATATTGCCGGCAATTTTAGCTGTAACTTCAGTGTGCTTGAGAGTAAAGACTTGTTCTGTAGACGTATTTTGAGTTTTGACGAACAAACCGCCGACACGACAGCGAGTTTCTGGCGATCGCGCGCCCTTACAACTAACATCGTTACTAGCGAGGATTTTCGGCGACAGAGACGAATGATTTTGCCCAGGAGTGTTTGCCCGCGCCGCATGGGGAGCGAGAATAGCTCCGCACTCGTTAGCGAAGCCCTCGAAGAGGATCGCTGCGATCAATGCGATACCACCAGAAAGCAACCGTTGACGGGATAGAACGCAGACAAACTTCATAGCAATTTTTTTATCAGACTTGAGGTGCTCTACCTACCATGACTTTACCATTGGCGAAACGTTCCTGGGTTAGCTGTTTGGGAAAAATGACTGAACGGGATTTGAGATTTTAGATTAAAGATTTTATAATTGACTCCACAGGGGCAGACTGGGACTGGCATCGGTATTGAGGTTGTTTCGGGCGATCGCAGGGCGAACCCAACCTAAAAGATTGTATAATAGTTAGATACTTAAATAACTGTAACCTCAACCTCTCAGTCTCTAGTAAAAATAAAATACCATGAGTTTCATTAATCCCAAAACTGACTTTGCCTTTAAGAAAATCTTCGGCTCTGCTGACAGCAAAGACATTTTGATTAGCTTCTTAAATGCCATTCTATACGAATCAAATCCCGTCATCGAAGACTTGGAAATCCTTGACCCTTATTTGGCTCCCAAAATCAAAGGAGTAAAGAATACTTATTTGGATGTCAAAGCTAAAATTGGTGGCAGCAAAACAGTGATAATTGAAATGCAGGTATTGAACGTAGAATCCTTTGAAAAGCGGATTCTGTATAATGCTACTAAAGCTTACTCAGTTCAATTAAAAAGTGGAGAAAACTATGATTTATTGAATCCAGTAATTGCCCTGACAATTACCGATTTCCAAATGTTTGAGCATCTCGAAACAGTAATTTCGCGGTTTTGTATCAAAGAGAAAAACAATCGAATCGATTATTTAGCCGAAGAGTTAGAATTTGTTTTTGTTGAATTACCAAAATTTAACAAAACATTAGAAGAATTAGAGACACTGACTGACAAGTGGATATATTTCATGAAAACGGCTCGGACGTTAAGGTCTGTCCCGGAAGAGTTGGGGAATGTACCGGAACTCCGCAAAGCTTTTGGAATTGCCAATGAAGCAAATCTCGATCCTGATGAATTGGAAGATTTAGAAAGGCGAGAAATTTTCATTCAAGACCAGCGCGGTGCAATTACCAAAGCGACCAGAATCGGCATCGAACAAGGCATCAGACAAGGTATCGAACAAGGTATCGAACAAGGTATCGAACAAGGTATCGAACAAGGTATCGAACAAGGAAAGCAGCAGTTACAGCAGTTAGTTGTGTCGCTGTTGGAGCGCCGTGTCTGCCCGCTGTCGCCGGAGATCCAAACTCGCATCAGTCAGTTATCCGCTGAACAATTAGAGAATTTAGGAGAAGCAGTTTTAGATTTGACCAGTGTGTCAGATTTGATGGCTAAGTTGCAGACATATTCTCGATCGAGATAAAAGAAGCCTTGGTTTCTAGTTCGATCGCCCTTGGTCTCTAACAGCGAACTCAGGAACAATCAACAGTTGGAAAATGGGCGATCGCACTCCAAACCCATGCCAACCGCCCGATTCAGCTAATGGGCGACTCGTCGTATCCGCACCCGTAGTTGAGAAAGGCTCAAACCCTGCTGGACAATTTTGGATTTTAGCTCTTAGATTTGAGTGTTACCTTCTTAACTAGAAAGATCTAAAGTCGAAAATCTATGACCAAATTTGTGTTTGTGACCGGCGGCGTGGTTTCCAGTATCGGCAAGGGAATTGTCGCTTCTTCCCTCGGTCGCCTATTGAAGTCCAGGGACTACTCAGTCTCGATTTTGAAGCTAGACCCCTATATTAACGTTGACCCTGGTACTCTCAGCCCGTTTCAGCACGGAGAAGTATTCGTCACCGAAGACGGTGCGGAAACTGACCTGGATTTGGGGCACTACGAGCGTTTTACCGATACTTCCATGTCTCGCCTGAACAGTGTCACCACGGGTGCCATTTATCAAGCGGTGATCAATAAAGAACGCCGCGGCGAGTATCAAGGGAGCACGGTGCAGGTGATTCCCCACATCACTAACGAGATTAAAGAGCGTATTTTTCGGGTAGCAAAAAATACTAATCCTGACGTGGTGATTACGGAAATCGGCGGCACCGTGGGAGATATTGAATCTTTACCGTTTTTGGAAGCAATTCGCCAGTTTCGCAAGGCTGTCGGACGGCAAAATGTTGTGTATATGCACGTGACGCTGATACCTTGGATTCCGTCGGCTGGAGAGATGAAGACTAAACCGACTCAGCACTCGGTTAAGGAGTTGCGGTCTATAGGCATTCAACCAGATATTTTAGTCTGTAGGTGCGATCGACCTTTACCTCTGGGCCTCAAACAAAAATTGTCGGAATTCTGCAACGTACCCGAAGAATGCGTCATCACAGCTCAAGATGCCAAAAGTATCTACGAAGTACCGCTGATGATGGAACAGGAAGGTTTGGCGGAACAAACCATCAATTTGCTGCAACTCGAACAGCGGCCACCCGATTTGACTCAGTGGCAAACCTTAGTCAAACGGCTGTATAGCCCCAGCCACAAGATTGAGATTGCTTTGGTTGGCAAATACGTGCGGTTGAACGATGCTTATCTTTCGGTGGTGGAAGCTTTGCGGCACGCGGCAATCTCGATCGGCTGCGACCTAAATTTGCACTGGATCAACTCAGAAGATTTAGAATCGGGAAACATCGAAAACTATCTCCAAAATATCAACGGCATTGTTGTGCCCGGAGGTTTTGGGATTCGGGGAGTTGACGGCAAAATAGCTGCGATTCAATATGCCAAACACCATAAAATACCATTTTTGGGATTGTGTTTGGGGATGCAGTGTGCTGTGATCGAATGGGCGCGCAACACCGCCCAACTACAGGATGCCAACAGCGCTGAATTCAACCCGGATACAGCAAATGCAGTAAT
This sequence comes from Microcoleus sp. PH2017_34_RAT_O_A, assembly GCF_020737885.1. Taxonomy (NCBI): domain Bacteria; kingdom Bacillati; phylum Cyanobacteriota; class Cyanophyceae; order Oscillatoriales; family Microcoleaceae; genus Microcoleus; species Microcoleus sp. PH2017_34_RAT_O_A. The sequence continues at coordinate 25,218 of NZ_JAEQDD010000105.1, forward strand.
TAATTTATTGCCAGAACAGCAAGATGTAATCGATTTGGGCGGTACGATGCGACTGGGTTTGTATCCGTGCCGTGTAAACCCGGACACCCTCGCTTTCAAACTGTATCAAAAAGAAGTGATTTACGAGCGGCATCGCCACCGATACGAGTTCAACAATGCCTACCGCAATCTTTTCTTAGAATCAGGCTATGTAGTATCCGGCACATCTCCCGACGGCCGACTCGTAGAAATGATCGAATTGCCCAACCATCCCTTTTTCATCGCCAGTCAATTTCACCCCGAATTCCAATCTAGGCCTAGCGCCCCGCACCCTTTGTTTCAGGGGTTTATCCAAGCAGCGAGCTCTCAGGGAAAGCAGGATGTTTTAGAAGCTGAGGCCCGCGACTTAGTAGCAGGGAAACTTGCAGGAGCCTGATCTCATCTTATCTGCGATCGATTAGTTTTGATATATTGGATGTCTGTAGGGCGGGTGAATACACGCAATATTCAAATCGGGCAGACAATTTCTGTACAAAACCCGCCCAACCCAAAAATCGGATTTGATTCGGGTTGCACTTACCAGACATGATATCGGGGAGCATTCTCAACGACGGAAAAACCTCACCTCCCGGCCCTTACAGGGGTTGGGGGGCTAGTACCCGAACGCAGAAGGGAGAAGGCAGAAGGTAAAAATTGCTGATATTTTTACTTAACTTTTTACCTAAGATTTCCAGGTGATACCAGTTTCACAAAAGAATGCAACTGTAGGTAAGATCCAAACCCCGATAGTCATCTGTCATTCCCAATTCTAAAATCTAAAATCTAAAATCTAAAATCTAAAATTGTATGAGTTGTCAAACTATCCTAAAATACCAGGAAACGCAGGTTTGAGGAGGTTTTGTGTTGTGGCTTACTGGAGCAAAATTACTTATGAGAAAAATACATACATAATTGACCTTGACACTATTAGTGCTTTTTCTAGCGAACCGGATAACAAGCGTATTACATTTTGGCTGCCGAATAGCAGTCTGCCGATTATTCTCAATCCCCAAGGGAATTATGAGGCTTACAAGCAAATTCTCGAATACATCAAAAAAACGGTCGATCGCAATTCTAAAGGTTCCTGGATTAAAATTAATTACGAGCGCAAAGAATTTGCGATCGATCTGAGTCGAATTAGCTCTTTTGCTAGCGAACAGAACGGTCGCTTAATCAGCTTTTACCTGCCTGACAGCGCTACTAATATTATTATCATGCGCGAAGGCAACTCGGACACTTATCTAAAAATTCAGGAATATATTAAAAATATAACTGGGCACTCTCTGCCATGAAGAAGTTATTAGTCGTTAGTCATTGGTCATCAGTCATTAGTCATTAGTCATTGGTCAACTGTCAGCTAAGAGGGCAGGCACGGGGGCACTGCCCCTACAACTAACTGTCAACTGTCAACTGTCAACTGTCAACTGTCATAAGAGCGATTTGCCAAGCTAATTTTGCTGCGCCTACCATACCTGCTTGATTGCCCAATTCAGCAACCAATAACTGCAAACCTTCCCGAGAACTCGGCAGCACGCGCCGCTCAATTTCCGTTTGAACTGCTGGCAAGAAAAACTCGGCACCTGCACTAATTCCGCCACCGATAATAATAGCTTCTGGTGTTAAAATATAAATTAGACTTGCTAAGCCGATACCGAGATAGCGACCATAATTTCTCCAAAATTCTAAAGCTTTAGCATCTCCAGACTTAGCTAAATTGGCTAATTCTAGCGGTTCCAAGCCAGTATCGCGACGAATTGCTAGCACGGAAATGTACTGTTCTAAAGAACCGTGATTGCCACTATTACACTCTGGGCCGTCGGGATTAATCGAAATTAATCCTAATTCTCCGGCTGCACCTAGATGGCCTGAAAATAGTTTGCCATCTAGGATAACTGCACCGCCGACTCCTGTTCCTAATGTCAGTAAAATCAGGTTTTTAAAGTGCTTTCCTGCCCCTAACCAAGCTTCTCCCAATCCGGCACAATTGGCATCATTTGCTAATATTGTCGGCAATCCGGTTTTGGCTTCCAACCAGTCAGCTAGGGGGACGTTGTGCCAGTTTTTGAGGTTGATTGCGACTCGGGCTATTCTGCCGGCTGCGTCTGCTGGGCCTGGTGTGCCAATGCCGATCGCACATATTCGATCCCCCCCCAGCCCCCCCTTCTTAAGGGGGGGAGTTTGAAGTTCAACCCCCTTCTTAAGGGGGGGAGTTTGAAGTTGTAAAATAGCATCGGTGATGGCGGCTAAAACGGCTTCTGGAGTAGCGGGTTGAGGCGTTGGGACAGTTAAGGATTGGTGACAAATCCCGTCTGCGCTAAATCTGCCGAGTTTAATTGCGGTGCCGCCTAAGTCAATGCCGATTACTTGTGTCATTACGAATTAAGTTTGTAGTGAGGACTGAAGTCCTCTTTCGTCTTATTTGAGTGTGTGAAAATTAGCGACGGATGCGGCGCTTAATTGCTAAGAATATCATGCCGATCGCTCTGAGTCTATTAAATTCTTAGCCTGCTATATAAATCCTACGCACCCTCCGCATCCCTGCGATTCCCATCCCCAGAAACACCCAAACCATCCCCAACAAACACCGCCTCAATCACATTCCCATACCCACCAGCATCATCCTCAACCACCGGCAGCGGAAATCGCGTCAAAATCTCCCGCCCAGTATCCCCCGCCACCTCCGACAATTCCCCGCTGCGAATTCTACCCAACAATTCCAGCCTGCGCCCCAATTCCTGAAGCGAAGCCACCGCATCTGTAGGGGCTGTGTCATCATATTCGCCCTCAAACAATCCAGTCCCAAACCGTCGCAACCAAGCCGCCAATTCACTATCTCTCAGGCGTTTGGCGATTAAGAAACCCGCTACATCCCCTCGACTCCAGCCGACATTCACCCCTTCCAGGATTTCCATGAATTTCGACTCGTATTCCGCGTCAGTTAGGGTGGGGCGGGGTGGCGGCGGCGCAGGTGGTGGAGGTGTTTTCCCCAATAAGCGCTGGATTAGTTGTTTGAGGAATTGCCAAATTTTGTTTAGCATTTTTCGGGTTGGGATGGGTGGGGTTGTTTCTATTTTAGTCTGGTTTGCTGGGTACTCATGAAAATCAAAGAAACCGGGTTTTTTCCTGATCTATCGATGATGGCGAATATTTTTCGTAAAAACCCGGTTTCTGGCCACTCGTGAAAATCAAAGAAACCGAGTTTTTTCCTAATCTATCGATGATGGCGAATATTTTTCGTAAAAACCCGGTTTCTGGCCACTCGTGAAAATCAAAGAAACCGGGTTTTTTCCTAATCTATCGATGATGGCGAATATTTTTCGTAAAAACCCGGTTTCTGGCCACTCGCTTTCTACTTTAATAGCGGATAATACAGTTCTCCAGTCGAGTTGATATAACCCGCCCGATCGCCCGCCAGGTTCCCCGTGCCCATAAATACGTCAACTCTCCCCGCGCCTTTAATTGCACCGCCCGTATCTTGATCCAAAACAAACCGATTAACGGCATTTTGTTCGAGTTTCCCCGCCGCATTGGGATAGGGCAGTTTCGTGCTAATTAATGCTAGGGCGCCGGGAGGCATTAACACTTTATCAGTGGCGATCGACCTTTCGGCAGTTACGGGCACTCCAATGCTGCCGGTAGCAGGTGCACCTTTAGTATCCTGAAAGAAGACAAAGCTTTGATTCTTCGGCAAATACTTGTCCATATCTGCCGGAAACTTGCTAAAATATTCGTTGAGTTTCGGCAATGTTAGCTGTTCTAAAGTAAACTTGCCGTCCTTAACTAATTCTCGCCCGACACCTGTATAACTCTGACTGGTTTTCCCCGCGAAACCCACTGTCATCACGCCGCCGTCTGCTAACTGCAACTTCGCCGAACCTTGGACGTGGACGAGAAATGCTTGGAAGCGATCGCGCAACCAGACTAATTCCAATCCCCGCAACAATCCTTTGCTTCCCTGCAAAGCATCCGCACCTTCCAATTCCAATCTAGTTGGGTGAGGTTTGCGCCAAGAACCGAGGTTTGGCGGTGCCTTGTACAGGGGATAACGGTATTCGGAATTAGGGGTGCGAGAGGCTTGGTAAGTCGGCTCGAAATAACCTGTAAATGCTACTGTTCCTTTGTTGTCTTTGCCGATCGACTTATAAAACACAAACTCCCGCTTGACAGATTCCTGGAGTTGTGTTGGAGTTGTAGAACTGACAACTAATTGGCGGAATCGATCGAGCGATCGCCGAACTCGATCGCGCGTAATACCTGAGACTCGATAGCGACTGTAAGCACTAGCAGCAGCTTGGGAGTTAAGATAACCGAGGCTGTAGTCGATCGACTTTAACAGCAATTGTTTATCCCCCGGCTTGCCATTTTCGCCCCAGATTTGAGCGTCAAAGGCGATCGACTCCAACTCACTCGGTTGTAATTGACTTACACTAATTTGTTGCAGCGCCGGAATTGCGATCGCGGGAACAGAAAATGCGATCGCTAAAACACAACAGGCGATCGCCAATAGCTGATAACGAAAAATCTTGCTCAACTTCTAAATTTCCCTAATCAATTGATAACTTTCCTAGTCGATTATTCATCGTATCGTTCGAGACTAGAACTAAACAGCGGTTCTACGCGAATTGCGAGAATACTGGAAGGGCGAACTACCATGTATTCGCCTTGAATATTTTTGATCGGAACATTGACAAATTCTGACGAATCTTGTTTGGGAACCAGGGTTTTATACCACTGTTGAAAATCCGGCAGAGTTGCAAAACGGATTTCTTCGCGGTGGCCGCCATCAAGCAGCAGGTGCACGGAATATTCGCTGGGTGTTCTAGGCATATGTGTATTGTAGATTTTTGATTTTAAGCTTTTGGAACGATTTCACATTTTACCTGATAGCTGGTAAAAGTATAGTCATCTATTACATGACATGGGAGGCTTCCAGTCCCTCCCCTTTCGCTTTCACTTCGAGCGGATTGACCCGCCTTGGCTGA
>NZ_JAEQDD010000106.1:0-33305 GCF_020737885.1 Microcoleus sp. PH2017_34_RAT_O_A
AATGATGTGACGTTCTGTTAGCTGCATTCTCAACCTCCTGACCACATAATACCATGCTTGATTACTTATGCTTACAAACTGAATGAAGTTTTACAATACTCGGCACATTCCCTCATCTAGTAGGTTGGAGAGGGGGAGAGGGGGAGAGGGGGAGAGATGGGTGCTAACTTAGATTGTCACATCCTTAGCGGGCGATCGATGTTTGCGGGTAGGGAAACGGCAGGGTGCGGTGTCCTCCCTCCATCTACCGCCCCTGCACGGCTGGATGTACGATTGTCACATCCTTGGCCGGTTTAGAGGGCAATTTCATCATCCCATCCGGTGGATTTTACCCGTTTCCCACAGTCAGGAGACGGTAGTACCCATTGGTATCAACTTAAGCCGTTAGCCCGCCAGATTCCTGCCGCCCACCCGCCAGCCCGCCAGGGACTCAAGTCCCTGGCTAATAGAAGACAGTCCTCTCAAAAAGGACTAATGAGTTCTTGAGTCCTCTTTGAGAGGACTTTCGCTTTGATGCAGGGGTTTCAGCCCCTGCCGGACTATCGGACTGCGGGTTTGACGTTAAGTTGACACTCCTTGGGTAGTGCCGTGTCCCTACCACGATCGCGCGCCAGACCAAGATTGTGTATATTACAGCACGATTTGACCGCAACACTTAAAATAGTCTGGATTTAGCGATCGACTGCGCCCTTTCCCCATCAATATTTCTCCTTCGCTGGCGGCGCCTGTCAGCCGGAGTCGCGAGGTTCCGCTTCCAAAATGCTGATAATGGTGCACAATTTCAAATTAACAACAAAACTTGCACTGTTTTGAGTAAGCTTTTGGTGGAACAGCTCAGAGAGCCTGTTTCTCAGAATGATGCAAAATATCAAATTTATCATCAATCCTGTCCAATTACCAATTACGAACCTATGCCCCGCCGCCAAGACTTAAAAAAGATTCTCCTGATTGGTTCCGGCCCAATTGTTATCGGCCAAGCGTGCGAGTTCGACTATTCGGGGACACAAGCTTGCAAAGCTTTGCGAGAAGAAGGTTACGAAGTAGTGCTGGTGAATTCCAACCCTGCAACGATTATGACCGATCCGGAAACTGCCGATCGCATTTACATCGAACCCCTAACGCCGGCCATCCTCGAACAAATCATCGCTAAAGAAAGACCTCAAGCAATTTTACCGACTATGGGCGGTCAAACAGCACTAAATTTAGCCGTTGCCGTTGCTAAAAATGGTGTTCTGGAAAAGTACAATGTAGAGTTAATTGGCGCTAAATTACCAGCAATTGAAATGGCCGAAGATCGGCTGTTATTTAAGGAAGCGATGGCACGAATTGGTGTGGCAGTTTGCCCTTCGGGAATTGCTAACAATCTCGACGAGGCCAAAGCAATCGGCCACCAAATCGGTACTTATCCGTTAATTATCCGTCCGGCTTTTACAATGGGCGGCACGGGAGGCGGGATTTCTTACAATCAAGAAGAGTTTGAAGAAATGGCCCAAGGCGGTGTTGATGCTAGTCCGGTATCGCAAATTTTGATCGAACAATCTTTGATCGGTTGGAAAGAGTACGAACTGGAAGTGATGCGGGATTTGGCAGATAATGTAGTGATTATTTGTTCGATCGAGAATCTTGACCCGATGGGCGTGCACACGGGCGATTCGATTACCGTCGCACCAGCCCAAACTCTGACAGACAAAGAATATCAGCGCCTGCGCGATGCTTCGGTTAAAATTATCCGCGAAATTGGAGTAGAAACAGGTGGTTCTAACATTCAATTTGCAGTCAATCCAGTCAACGGCGATTTCATTGTAATTGAAATGAATCCCCGGGTTTCCCGTTCCTCCGCCTTGGCCTCGAAAGCAACAGGTTTCCCGATCGCCAAAATGGCGGCAAAATTAGCAGTAGGTTACACCCTAGACGAAATTTCCAACGATATTACCAAGAAAACTCCCGCGTCTTTTGAACCGACAATTGACTATGTGGTGACGAAGATTCCCCGATTTGCCTTTGAAAAGTTCCCCGGTTCCGAACCGACTCTGACAACGCAAATGAAGTCAGTAGGAGAGGTAATGGCGATCGGGCGCAGCTTCAACGAATCTTTCCAAAAAGCACTGCGGGGATTGGAAACTGGCCGCGCAGGTTTCGGATGCGACAAACCGGAAAAGTTGCCGAGTTTGGAACAAATTCGCGCCGGATTGCGAACGCCAAATCCCGATCGCATTTTTACAGTCCGCCACGCGATGATGATGGGAATGTCCGTGGAAGACATCTTTGAACTCACAGCAATTGACCCCTGGTTTTTGGATAAAATGCAGGAATTGCTGGAAGCCGAGAAGTTTTTGAAACGAACTGCACTCAAACAGTTGACAAAAGACACAATGTTTGAAATAAAGCAGTTGGGATTTAGCGATCGCCAAATTGCTTACGCTACAAAAACATCGGAAGATGAAGTCCGCGCCTACCGCAAACAGTTAGGCGTCATCCCGATTTACAAAACAGTCGATACCTGCGCGGCCGAGTTTGAAGCCTTTACACCATATTACTATTCCACCTACGAAGCTGGAGCAGCAATTTGGGAATTGGGCGATGAAGAAAAGAAGATTTCGCCTGTCGGCCACAGTCTGGCGCCGGAGTCGGAAGTTTTGCCTTCTACTAAGCGCAAAGTCATGATTTTAGGTGGCGGCCCAAACCGGATCGGACAGGGGATTGAGTTTGATTACTGTTGCTGTCACGCTTCCTATTCCCTCGGGGAAGATGGGTTTGAGACAATTATGGTCAACTCGAACCCGGAGACGGTTTCGACAGACTACGATACGAGCGATCGCCTGTATTTTGAACCGCTAACCAAAGAAGATGTTCTCAACATCATCGAGGCGGAAAATCCGGAGGGAGTAATCATTCAATTTGGCGGACAAACGCCGCTGAAATTGGCGATTCCTTTGCAAAAAGCTCTCGAAAATCACCCCGACGTACAAACAAAAATCTGGGGAACTTCCCCGGATTCTATTGATGCGGCAGAAGACAGGGAAAGATTTGAAAAGATTCTGCGGGAATTGGATATTCAGCAAGCTGCTAACGGTTTGGCCCGTAGTTTTCAGGATTCCTTAATAGTAGCTCAACGGATCGGTTATCCAGTAGTTGTGCGGCCGAGTTACGTGTTGGGCGGGCGAGGGATGGAAATTGTTTATTCCGATGCGGAATTGGAACGCTACATGACTTATGCAGTACACGTAGAACCAGATCATCCGATTTTAATTGACAAGTTCTTGGAAAATGCGATCGAGGTTGATGTAGATGCGATCGCCGATGCGACTGGCAATGTCACCATCGGTGGTATTATGGAGCACATCGAAGAAGCGGGCATCCACTCCGGCGACTCGGCTTGTTCCATCCCTTACCAAACGCTTTCCGACGCAGCCTTAGTCACAATCCGCCGCCAGACAATAGAATTAGCCAAAGCCTTGAAAGTCATCGGGTTGATGAACATTCAATTTGCGGTACAAGGCGAACAGGTTTTCATTTTGGAAGCTAACCCGCGCGCTTCTCGTACAGTACCTTTCGTATCCAAAGCAATTGGAGTTCCCCTAGCCAAAATGGCATCGCGAGTCATGTCTGGCCAAACTCTGGAAGCTTTAGGTTTTACTAAAGAGATTATACCAATTCACGTTTCCGTGAAAGAAGCCGTGCTACCGTTTGCTAAATTCCCAGGAACTGATACATTGTTAGGGCCGGAAATGCGATCGACTGGCGAAGTCATGGGAATTGACACAGATTTCGGCAAAGCCTTCGCCAAAGCTCAACTCGGTGCTGGCCAAGTGATGCCGCAGTCTGGAACTGTGTTGGTTTCGATGCGCGATCGCGATAAACTAGCAGTAGTACCAGTAATCAAGGAATTCTTGGAATTGGGTTTCAAAATAGTCGCAACCCACGGTACGCGCAAAGTTTTGCGAGAGCAAGGTTTAGACGTAGATTTGGAATTGAAGCTGCACGAAGGGCGGCCAAATTTGTTGGATTCGATCAAGAATGAGAAAATCCAACTAATTATTACCACACCTTCCGGCGAAGAATCCCGCGCTGACGGCATCTTTATCCGTCGCACAGCTTTGACTTACAAAATCCCAATTATTACCACAATAGCCGGTGCTAAGGCGACAGCATCGGGAATTCGATCGCTCAAATCGCATCCGATGGAAGTGAAAGCAATTCAAGACTATTACCCGCAAGTGTAGAGTTATTGTAGGGTAGGCACTGCATACATTGCTGTAAATTTACGGTATAGGTACGTAGTTGCGCTTCAGCGCTCTTTTATATAAGACAAAAAAGAGCGCTGAAGCGCAACACGGTATAGGTACGTAGTTGCGCTTCAGCGCTCTTTTATTTATTATAGAAAAGAGCGCTCAAGCGCAACAACATACTTTTGAAAGTGGCGTAAGTTATGAAATCTATCTACGCACCGCCCAAAACCTAATCTGAATGAGAATCCAAAGCACCGCTAGACAGCATCAACCTCGGCCAAACCAACAAGAAAAATCCCATCCAAGTCAATAAAGGAATCGCGACTAAAACTGTTATCCAAACAGTTTTTAACAAAAACCAACTCCCAGAAATCAAACTTGTCCCTGTCAAAAGAATCGACCAAGGCTGACACCACCAAGGTTTGTAGTTCCAAGGACTAACAGCTTTTTGTTCGGAAATAGATTTCATGTTTTTAGTGATTTTTTATATATAATAACCCAGTTAGCTCCATTAACCTAATTTAAACATTCATCACCTGTTCGGCTGTCAGCGTTAATTCTGGAAAAGTCCGAGACACAATTCGATCGCTGCCCTTAAACGTAGTTGTTTGATAATTACCGTCTGCATCCAAAAGGTGGACAAATACAGTCGCAACTTTCGGCTTTCCGATGAATTTTGAGCTAGCAATTCCCAAATAATCCACAACCCAATATTCTGAAATTCCGAGACGCTGATACTCATCAAATTTGTGAATATAATCGACATTCCAATTCATTGATGTTACCTCCACCGCCAACTGAATTGGTTCGCGCAAGGCAGCATAAGCCGAGCGGTCATATCGCCACAAATCGCGATCGATTACACTGACATCGGGTCTCCGCCCTTGTTCTACTCCAGCTTTATTTACAGTTCTGATAGCTGTTTGGCTTGTCACTACATAATTTAAGCTCAGATTTTTGATTTGAGCGTAAAAAGAGTCACGGATGTAGCCGGCAACATCAATATGATTTCGGGTTGAAATTATTTCGACAATTTCTCCATTTACCAGTTCATAGAGTCCATCTTCGGGACATTCTACAAGAAATTGGTCAAAGGTCAACTTTTCTGTGACTGTTGCAATCATAAGATATCCTTATTTTGCAGGAATACTATTAGTCTATACTAGCACAGACAAGAATGAATTTGTTTTTTTGACCGCAGATGAAGGCGGATGAGCGGGGACGAACAAAAGATCGTGAAGCGAAGCTATCGGGAGCGTGAATCACCCTTCTGATATTTGACACTAAATATTTGACGCTGATATTTCACGAAAATGGTAAAATGCGATCGCCCTAGCAAGTTGCATTTAAATATGTTACTGACTTGATACAGTAAAGTGACAATGCTAAAAACCGAGCCACTCCAAGGTCAATCCTGAACCATGAGACTAGACGAAGCCGTAGAATTTGCCGAAAACCCAGAGCCACGGTGTCCCTGCGTCCTCCTGCTGGACACCTCCGGCTCCATGCAAGGCGCACCCATAGACGCTTTGAATGAGGGGCTGGAAGTTTTTAGGAATGACTTAATTAAAGATGAACTAGCTAAAAAGCGAGTCGAAGTCGCAATTATTTCCTTTGACAATAATATCAAAGTCGTGCAAGACTTCGTGACCGCCGATCAGTTCGAGACACCGCTGCTGACAGCCCAAGGACAAACCCACATGGGCGCCGGCATTCAGCTAGCACTAGACACCATTGCAGCCCGCAAATCCGAATACCGCAACAACGGCATTACCTATTACCGCCCGTGGGTATTTATGATTACCGACGGCGAACCTCAAGGCGAATCGGACGATGTTGTGGAAATCGCAGCACAGCGGATCAAAGAGGAAGAAACTAACAAGCGCGTGGCTTTTTTTGCAGTCGGTGTGGAAGGTGCGAATATCTCCCGTCTCGCGGAAATTGTCGATCGCACTCCTGTAAAATTGAAAGGATTAGACTTTCGAGAGATGTTCATTTGGCTGTCGGCTAGTATGCAGAGAGTTTCTCACTCAAAAATTGACGAACAAGTCGCACTTCCACCGCCCGGATGGGGAACTGTTTAGTCAGTTGGCAGTTTGCAGTTGGCAGTTTGCATCAGTCATTGGTAAGGTGCGAAGTGCTTACAATGAATTGGGAGAATCTCAATTTTGCTTTAAAAGTGCGAGCGTCCCCGCTCGCTTGGTTATAGAAGCGAGCGGGGACGATCGCTTGGTTATAGAAGCGAGCGGGGACGCTCGCTTGGTTATAGAAGCGAGCGGGGACGCTCGCACTACTACATAAAAATGCTTTTTACAACAATGAGATGCTCCCAATAAATTTCCATAGTTTTGAATTTACGAAGTTTTGAATACAAGAGTTATTAATGGATAATTCATTATTTAATTGGCAAGTTGTAGCCGCATCGGTGACTGGTACGAGCCACGAAAAACGATCGCAACCCTGTCAAGATGCCCACTGTTGGCGCGTCTTGTCTAACGGTGTTTTGGTAGCAGCGGTAGCTGACGGCGCGGGTTCGGCTGCACTGGCAGAAGTGGGGGCAAAAATTGCTGTGGAAGCGGTTGTGGAAACGATTTGTCAACAGGATTTGCAGCCTGAAAGTGACGAGGAATGGCAGGTATTTTTCACAGCATCCCTGCAAGTTGCGCGGGCGGCTGTGGAAGCGGAAGCTGCAACCCGGGAAGTGGCGGCGAGGGATTTAGCTTGCACTTTAATTGCGGTTGTGGCTACGCCGGAATTGATCGCGGTTGCTCAAATTGGCGATGGTGCGGCGGTGGCGGGCGATAGTGCGGGAAATGCGATCGCCCTGACAATACCACCCTGCGGTGAATATATCAATGAAACCATATTTTTGATTTCGCCAAATGCGATCGAAACAGCGCAATTTCAGGTAATGCGGGAACCCCTGCGGCACTTGGCTGTGTTTTCCGACGGCTTGCAAATGCTCGCTCTCAAAATCCCGGAAGGTACGCCCCACGGGCCGTTTTTTGCACCTTTGTTTCGGTTTTCGGGCACGGCGAAGGAAGATGCGGATGCCAAAGAGCAATTAGAGTCGTTTTTGCGATCGCCCCGCGTGTGCGATCGCACCGATGATGACTTAACATTATTGTTAGCAACTTTTTCGAGTTCGGAGGCACAGGACAATTAAAAATAAACATATTGAAAAAGCCAACATCCATCTGCGTCAATCGGCATTTATCTGCGGTAAAAAATTCCCGATTCTGAATTTGGCAACAAGTCTAATCGCTTCAAATGAATGAGCGGCGAAAATTTGGTGCGCTTCTATAATAAAATCGAGGTGTCAACAATTCTGGTTTAATCTGTACAGTAGGTCGTCACTTGCAAGCACAAGAGATTAAGGATAAGCTCAACTCCCTAATTAGCGAAGCAGATCTTATAGATCCGAGTTTGGCGAGAAGATTGGATGAAATCAATCGCTGGGTGAAAGATGTCAAACCCGGTTCGCTAACTGCTAAGAAATTTGTGCTGGCTTTTTTGCTACAGCTTATGCGAGATTCTCAGGTTTGGCTGGCGCTTCAATCCCTATCTTCGGAAAGAGATCGAGAAACGGCGTTTGAGTCAATGACTCCGGGCGAAAGGTATTGGTACGGCTATCTATTTCCTAAATGGCTGAGTGAAAACGATCGCAAATTTTACATCTGGAAACAAAAACTCAAGGCGGGTAAATTCGATCCGGCTGACGATCGCGTCATTCGTGCGATCGCCGCCCGGATAGTCGAACGCCAAGGCAGTGTTTTGTATCGCTATGTAGCAGATCTTTCTATGGCTACCGATTCGATCGTCAGCAACCGCCAACAGCAGCCCCTGTGCATTCAAGTCACTACTCTTTCTGATGAATTTTCTCAACAAAAATATGAAAATTGGCAACAAACTCTTCGAGGTTGGGGGATTGACAGAGGACTATTTTTAAGTTATGATACAAAAGATGCAAATTTCCTGAACCAGTTAGTTAACATTGCATTATATAATAGTGATAATTTGCCCGCAGGTCGCTACCTCAAATTCCCATAAATTCACCCGATCTGCTGCTGAGAATAGTTCGACTGCTCAAAATTCGGTGAACAAGAAATTTTGAATAACTCGCATATTGCAGAATTTTAGACAATGCCACCAACTTAATCATCAGCCCGCTTCCATTGGGCCCGAAGGCTACGCCAAGATTTTTCCTCCCATTCTCTGTTTCCCGGGGGGATATGGCAAAGTGCGGAAACAGGTAATTGATACGAATGCTAAACAACGAGAAGATTTACGGCAGCAATCAATAGCGGTAAGGTGTGTAATTCGCACCCTACAAAAGATAGAGGTTCTGCGTAATTCCTGGCCCAGCAACGGGAAGATTTACCGCAGCAATCAATAGCCGTAAGGTGCACGGCCCGATGGCTGCCTGTGAAAGATAGAGGTTCTCCGGAATTCTTGGCTGAGAAATGGGAAAATTTACCGAAACAATCAATCTATTCATTCAGTTGACAATTGACAGTTGACCGCTTGAGGGCATTTGACAATCATAAGGAAGAGGATTGGAGTAATGAATAGTCTTCTCTTAATTCCTCCCGATCGGGCTTGGGGCTTTAAACCAATTCTTTCAGGTAAAATAACTAGCAACTGGGTATAAATTGAATTGAGATTAGATTGAAGTGCGCTGAAATTGTTGGAATAAAATCAAATTACATCAAAATCAATACTATGACAGTAAAAGGTACAAGCACCGTTGAAAGCAATTTACAAAAAGTCTTTGAAGAACTAGAATCTGCCCGAAAAATGCAGGATGATTGGATGCACCACGGGGTGGATTTTGTTGATTTGTATGTGGAAAATGCTGGCGGTGATTGGTTGGAAAAGTGGGCAAAATGTGAAGAAGAATTAGAGCAGATAAAATTTAAACAGGTAGATATTGAAGCAGTCAAAGTAGCGATCGGCATTTCGGACTTTGGGCAAACCGAACTGCTGGAAACGGCCTTGAGCAGCCGCTGCGATCGCCCGGAGGAGTCTCCGGCTGGGGAAGATGTGAAGCAAAAACGGCTTTCACTCTTAGGCGGAGCGATTTTCGGTGCTGTTGTTACCGATTACCTGTACCGCGAATATCCCGAACTCGACTGCGATGCGATTTCAACCTTAAAAGCTCGTTTAGCAGACAGTCAAAAACTCTCGGAATTTGCCGAAAATCTGAAATTGAACGAACTCTGTCGGGGAGCCGCCAGCGGGAAAGCAACAGAACAAAGCGAGTACAATAAATTTTTAGCCCAGATTTTTGAGGCTTTGTCGGGGGCGATTTACTTGGAATTCGATCGCGATTTTTTGCGTGCGGGTAACTGGCTGATCCAGCAGTCGATCGAAGGAACGATGGGCGAACACTTAGATCTAACTCAGCAGTCGAAAAGTACGCTCTTAAACGAGCTAAAACGGCGGGAAATCTTGGGTGCGGACATTCTAGAGGCGATCGCGATCGACTATTTGTACAACCGCTTTCCCGAATGCAACAGCAGCCAGTTAACCCGCTGGAAAAATCTGTTAGCCGCCAAAGAGATTTTTCCCAAAGACTTTAAGGCAAAATTAGGCAGTCATTACCTGGAATTGGAGAGCAATTTCTCGCGTACTCGCGACTGGCTGGTGGATAACTTTATCAAAACCGCAGTTGACGAACTGGAAGACGAAACAGGCGATCGGTTCATCAGTTGACAGTTGACAGTTGACAGTTGACAGCTACCTCTTGTGTGGATAGAAGAGGATTGGAGCAATGAATCATTTTCTTTGATTTCCCCCTAAACGGGGAGGCTTCAGACCCAATTTTATCGGTTAAACTAAAATCAACTCATTAAAAAGAATGGGAAAACAGCAATGGTTACACAACTGCAATCTCCCGAAAAATCAAATGTCATCTACCCAGACGATAACGGCGAACCGATGTCAAACAATACAGATCAGTTTCGATTAATTGTTTGGATTAAAGAAAACTTAGAATTGCTGTTTGCAAATGACCAGAATGTTTTTGTAGCGGGTGACTTGCTGTGGTATCCGGTGGAAGGAAATAATAAACTATGCCAAGCGCCAGATGTGATGGCAGTTTTTGGCATCCCCAAAGGATATCGAGGTTCTTACCAACAGTGGAACGAAGGTAATATTGCACCGCAAGTCGCCTTTGAAATTTGGTCGCCGGGAAATCGTCTGACTCCGATGATTCAAAAATTTCAATTTTACGAACGCTACGGTGTGGAAGAATACTATTTGTACAACCCGCAAACTTTAGAACTGACAGGATGGTTGCAGGTTGAGTCACAATTTGAAGCGATCGAACAAATGGACGGCTGGATCAGTCCGAGACTGGGAGTGCGGTTTCAATTATCTCAAACAGGACTCGAAATGTTCGGGGCTAACCAAGAACCGTTTATGAATTTTGTGGAACTCGATCGACTGCGACAGCAAGCCGAGGCGCGGGCCGAACAGGCAGAAATGCTGCTGGAACAAGAACGATCGCGATCGCAAGCCTTAGAATTAAGACTCCGAGACATGGGAATAGAGCCCGATCGACTGTAACCACAATTGCAAAATTGAACTATGGTGGAACAGGCATCTTGCCTGTTGCTGAGTTTTTCAGGACGGGCATGATGCCCATCCCACAATAAAATAGAATTATCGGTTTATCAGTGGGGTCGCTTTCTTCAATCTAAAATCTCAGATCTAAAATTCACGCATGAAAATTGGGGCTGAAGCCTTCCCGTTTAGGGGGAAATCAAATCCTCTTCTATCGACGGCTATGGGTAGCTGTCAACTGTCAACACTCCAATCCTCTTCTATCGACGGAAAAGATAGCTGTTAACTGTCAACTGTCAACTGTCAACTGTCAACTGATGACTAATCCTCTATCCCCTAACGGAATTCTATGCAGTTGCAACGCCAATTTAGCGGACAACTGATTGCGATCGACACCAACAGCGCGATCGCCAGTGGCGGTCAAGGTCGCATCTACCCGATCGCCAAAGACTCGTCCCTGGTAGCAAAAATCTACCACAAACCGACAGACGAAGACGGCGACAAACTCACAGTCATGTTCAGTATGCCACCGGATGCGCCGATCGCGGAACCGGGACACGCCTCAATTGCTTGGCCTCTCGATTTGCTGCATACTGTCGGCGGGCGCGAAAAAATCGTCGGTTTTGTGATGCCGCGCGTCAAGAAAGTGCTGCCGGTACACACTTTCTACACTCCCAAAACCAGGCGCGAACAAAAACCCCTATTTAACTATCTTTACCTCCACCGCACCGCCAGAAACCTTGCCTCGGCGGTAAATGCCCTCCACGTCAGGGGTTACGTCATCGGCGATGTCAACGAGTCAAATATTCTTGTCACGGATACGGCTTTGGTAACGCTGGTAGACACGGATTCGTTTCAAGTGCGCGATCCTTATACAGGTTACGTTTATCGGTGTCCCGTGGGGAAACCCGAGTTTACTCCGCCGGAATTGCAGGGCCAGACTTTCCGCGATATCGATCGAGCCCCAGAGCACGATTTGTTCGGTTTGGGGGTATTAATTTTTCAATTGTTAATGGAAGGTACGCACCCGTTTTCGGGAGTGTATCTCGGTAGCGACGAACCGCCGTCTTTGGAGGCGAGAATTCGATCGGGCCATTTCCCCAGCGGTACCAAGCGGATACCCTACCGCCCGATGCCCGCAGCGCCATCTTTCGAGATGCTGCATCCCCGGCTGCGACAGATGTTTATCCGCTGTTTTGAGGAAGGGCACCGGAATCCGTCGGCGCGCCCGGATGCGAAAACTTGGGTGAATGCGATTCGGGAAGCGGAAGATTCTCTACTTACTTGCAGCAAAAACACTCAGCACAAATACGGAAATCATCTGAGTCGGTGCCCTTGGTGCGATCGGGCAAAACTCCTCAAAGGTCGCGATCCGTTTCCTTCGCGGCAGGCAGTCAGCAACGGATTGCACTTGCAGCCCGCCAAAACCAAGCGTAAAAAGCCCCAACCACCACCCGTCGTGAGGGAGACCGCAGTGCGCCGACAACAGCCCTCGACGGGGCTGCCGCGCCAACTGGGCAACTATCAAATGCCGATGCTACCGATTCCTTCTCGGAGTCGGACTCCGGCGCCTCAGATTCCCCCTAGCAAGTTTGAGCGGATTGTTCAGGATGCTGCTTGGGGTGGTGTTTGGGGTACTTTGTGTTTGGCGGCGGTGGCGGGGATTTTTTCGGCGATCGCGGAGGGCGGCGGCGCGATTTTGGGGGCAATTTTTGTCGGTTCGATTTGGGGCAGTTTTTTTGGGATGATGTGGGGCATTTTTACTTTGTCGCCGAACCAGATTTGGCGGAAGTGGGGGGGAGTTTTGCTGGGGACTCTCTGGGGGGCTTTCTTTTTGGCTGCGATCAGCGGTGTGGTGTTTGGGGCGATTAGTGATAATCGGGCGATCGGGCAAGGGATTTTGTCGGGCGCGGGGATTGGTACTGTCTGGGGCTGTATTTGGGCGGCTTTTTCGCCTCCTCTGGCACTGCCGGTGGGGAGGGTGTGGGGCCGGCGGGGAGCATTCTTGGGGGCGGTTTGGGGAGCGTTTTTGGGGACTTTGGCTGGTGTTTTGCTAGGGGCTGGGTTAGTGGTTTGGCAGCAATATAACGGGCAGATGCGCCCGACGATCGAGTTTGGGGGTTTGTTGCTGGGTGTGGCAATTGTGGCGGCGGGTGTGGGTGCGATTGGAGGTTTAGTTTCTGGGAGTTTGTTGGGTGTTTGCGGGTTTGCGCCGAAGCTGCCGGTGTCGTTTCAGCCTTCGGGAATTCGGGGTGCGGCTTTGGGTGCGATTTGGGGGAGTTTTTTGGCGACTTTTGCAGGTGCGGTGTTGGGGGCGGGGGTTTGTGCGATATTTCCGACTCTGGGCGGTGGGGTGTCGGTGCAGTTGGCCCCTGTCGTAGGTGCGATCGTCGGGGCTGGTTTGGGGGCGATTTGGGGGGTAATTTCGGGTGCTGTTTGGGGCGCGTTGGGCAAGTGGTGATTTGATTTATAGCTTCAATTTGTTTTTTTGCACTCTTAGTTGCGATCGCGATCGAAGGTAATGTATTGAATAACGGACTGACAGAAAGCTACGGTGTGTGCTTAAGGTATGTTGTTGCGCTTGGGCGCTCTTTCAATATATAAGTAAGAGCGCCCAAGCGCAACTACGTACCTAATAATTCATTTTTATCTTGCGCCAGGTGAGTCCAGGAAAGTTTCAGATAATTGCATCTTTTCACTTAAGATGACAGTGACAATTCGGCTTTTCAATCAAAGACTCAACCAAAGCATTCAAAGCAACCGCCGCCAACAATCCGCCGCCAAAAGTCCCCACCGTCGTAATATAAGGAACGCCCGATCGCACTAACCGACGTTTCGCCACCGGAGAATGACTGAAGCCGATCGGCATTCCAATGACCAAAGCCGGTTGCAGTTGCCCGATCGCGATCGCCTCACAAACCGCCATCAGCACAGACGGCGCATATCCTACTACCAATATACAGCCTTTTTCCAGTTTCAACAACTTTTCAAACCACTCGCGCTCGTGCCAGAATTCCTGTTCCGCTTCCGCCGCAGCATTGATGTGCGGATCGTCAATTAAAGTTGTAATACTTGTTCCCAAATGCGCCAATCTTGTGTTATCCAAAGCGGCAAAAACAGGCGGCACGTCAGCCACAATTTGACACCGATTTTTCAAAGCTTCCCGGGCAGATTTAATCGCCGTTTCGCTTAACTTCACAAACGGCAGCAGCGAACAATCACCCGATGCTAACACCAGTTTTGACAGCAAGTCTACCTCAATTTCCGAGCGATCGGTCAAATCCGGCAACAAATGCTGCAACGACTCCCCAAACGCCTCCGGGTGAGTGTGGGCCCCCGCATCCCAAGCATCCCAAAGTTGTTCCAACTGTCCCAATCCACCCTCAGTTTCCGCCTCCAACAGCCTCAATTGAGCCAGTGCGCCCGCTTGCACCGCTTGACACGAAAGATCCCGCCCCAGCAATCCTTCGAGGGCTGAGGCCGTTTCTCGGAGGCGCACAATCTGCTGAATTACCGACAGATATTGCCGTTGGAGAGTCGCCATCACCGCGTCTGGGGAAGCCTCCGCGTCTGTTTCTAAGAGTTTGCGGATGTGAGACAGTTGAAAGCCTTGCTGCTTGAGTGCGACGATTCTTTGGAGTCTTTGCACGTCGCTGCGGGTGTACAGTCTGTAGTTAGAAGTCGATCGCACGGCCGGAGATAGCAGCCCCAAAGCGTGATAGTGCCGCACCATCCGAGGCGTAATTGTGCCTTTTACTGCGTCTGTAAGTTGTTTGATTGTTAGATATTGTTGCTGCATATTGTTGTACGGGATTTTATGATTTTTTAACCGCAGATAGGGGCGGATGTACGGGGATGTACGCGGATGTGTGTTGGTAGCTTTTCAGAGTGGATTGTATATCTGACTATCGCATTTACCCGCAATCCTAGGAGTGAATCAATTCCCCGTCTCATAGCAGAAGTCGGTTAAAACCGACTGCAAAATTAGATGCCATTTTCAGCAAACTTCAGTCGTCTTTGAGACGACTTTTGCTTTGAGAAAGGGGTTTTCAACCCCTGGCGGGCTTTCGGAGTAGCGAGTTGAACCATCGCATCTCCGAACCGCCGATGCTTAATTTATTTTAGTTTTACTCTTGACATTGACACTAATGTCAAGGTTTACGATGCAGGAGTCATTCTACCAAATCAAATTTCTCCCATAACCGAAAGCAATTTTGTTCGAGACACCCGGTAGAGGCTGCGGAAACACATAAAAGTTCCGCATCCTGACAACCAGCCCCTGGATTCAACCACGGGCTTAATTCTTCAATCCAAAATCTAAAATCCAAAATCTAAAATCCCATGACTCCCAATTCCCTCCCCATCTCTCGCCTCTCGCGCCTCGCCCAAGAACATCCCGATGCTGTGACTGCCGCCCTGTGCGGAATTCTAGTAATTTTGGGTTCGATCGCCCTACAAGTCGGTTGGCTGGGCTTAGCGGTGTTAATATTGCCCGCTGCTTACGTTATCGGCGGCTATTCCAGCACCCGCGAAGGGTTGACTACGCTGTTTGAAGAACATGAATTAGATGTAGATTTGTTGATGATTGTGGCTGCTTTGGGCGCGGCCGGTTTGGGGCTGTGGCGGCGAGAATATCATTTAATTGTGGATGGTGCTGTTTTAATTTTAATCTTTGCAATTAGCGGCGCGCTAGAAGGTTATGCTATGCAGCGGACTGAACGGAGTATTCGCAGTTTGATGAGCTTGACTGCGGATACTGCGCGGGTGCTAATGTACGATGGGGAAAGGGAAATTGCGATCGACAAATTGGCAATTGGCGATCGTATTTTAGTCAAGCCCGGAGAAATCATCCCCACAGATGCAATAATTATCGAAGGCTACAGCAGCCTGAATCAAGCCTCAATTACCGGCGAATCGATGCCCGTGGAAAAAACCGCCGGCGATGAAGTTTATGCAGGTACGATTAACGGTGCCGGCGCGTTACAATTGGAAGTGCACAAAAGTCCAGAAAGCAGTTTGATTCAGCGAGTGATTCGGCTGGTGCAACAAGCGCAAACAGAAGCGCCGCCTTCTCAGCAGTTTGTCGAAAAGTTCGAGCGCGGTTATGCTAAATTAATTGTCGGTTTAGGCTTGCTGCTAGCAACTTTGCCGCCCTTTGTTTTGGGCTGGAATTGGGAAGACACCATCTATCGGGCGCTGATTTTCCTAGTAGTCGCTTCTCCCTGTGCGCTGATGGCTTCGATTATGCCGGCGCTGCTGTCGGGGATTGCTAACGGCGCGAGACAGGGGATTTTGTTTAAAAGTGGCGCGCAATTAGAGATAATAGGTCAAGTTCGGGCGATCGCCTTTGACAAAACTGGAACCCTCACCACCGGAAAACCGCAAGTTATCCAAATTGTACCAGCAACCGGATATACTGAAACAGAAGTTCTGCAATTGGCTGCGGCTCTGGAAGCTCATTCCGAACACGCGATCGGCCAAGCAATTGTCCAAGCCGCAAATCAGCAACAGTTACCGTTGTCAAGTGCGATCGACGTACAAGCAAAAATCGGTCAAGGAATTGTCGGTAAAGTTAACAATCAAACCATTACTATTGGTAAAGCCAGTTTTGTCGGAGCAACTGCTGAGTTGACAGAAGTAAGTCATCAGTTGCAAGGGGAAGGAAAAACGGTTGTTTGGGTGGCAAAGGAGGATGAACTTTTAGGTATCATTGCAGTAGCAGATACAGTCCGCCCGGAAGCAGCAGCCACGATAAAACGCTTGCAAAAATTAGGCGTAGAACATATCATAATGCTGACAGGCGACAACCAGCAAACCGCTGAATATATCGCCCGCCAATTAGGCATCAATGAAGTGTACGCCGAACTTTTGCCAGAAGACAAAGTGCACCTAATTAAAAAGTTGCAAACCCAGTATCAAACCGTCGCAATGGTAGGAGACGGCATCAACGACGCCCCCGCCCTCGCCCAGGCTTCCGTGGGAATTGCGATGGGGATTTCCGGTAGCGATGTGGCTTTAGAAACTGCTGACATCGTATTAATGGCGGATAAGTTAGAACAACTTGATCGAGCAATTAGTTTGGGGCGTCGCGCTCAAAATGTAGTCAAGCAAAACATTATTTTTGCACTCAGTTGTATTATACTGTTATTGGCTGCTAATTTTCTCGGAAATATCACAATGCCGATCGGCGTCATCGGTCATGAAGGGTCTACAGTTTTAGTGACATTGAGTGGTTTGCGGCTGCTGAGACATTAATTAGATTAATCGTTTCCAGACGAATTTGTAGGGGCGGGTTCACCAACAATTTACGATAAAAATCAACAATTTCATAAACCCGCCCTCCCCCACCAACAATAAAAATGTACCATAAATTTATTTGTAAAATGTTGATGTAAATAATCGCGGGGATGGGGCGGGTTTATGAGATTATTTGTGGGTTTCATATATGGTGGGTGAACCCGCCCCTTGTATCTTAAAAGAGTCAGTCAGTCGATCGCCACGTCATTGATTCAATCATACCGATAATCAGGCGATCGTACAGACTTTCAGTCGATCGAGCCGACAATCAGGCGATCGAGCCGACCATCAGGCGATCGTACCGATCATCAGGCGATCGTACCGACAATCAGGCGATCGAGCCGACAAGTGGGCGATCAAGCCGACAATCAGGTAAATCTAAAGAAACTAGAAAAGTTTCTGAATAAGATGCCAGTTTCAGCAGAAAGTGTTGTTCAAGGACATCAGAAATCGGTGAAGTTGGCCCGCCCCTTAGACTGCATAAGTCTGTTGCGTAGATAAGCTCCCATTACTGATGACAGGCGCACCTAAAGCTGGACAGTATCTTAGGCTCTCGGCATCGCCCGGGAAAGCCTGCATTTACAAGGTTAGTATTCAATTGCCTGTCGGTTCTTTCATAAAATCGGAGTACATCTGGAGCAAACAATGACATCAACAGTCTTAGGTATAGACATCAGTAAAAGAGACTTTCACGTCTCATTACTGAAAGAAGGTCGTGCAACTAAACCCAAAAAGTTTACGAACAATATTCAAGGGTTTGAGAGTTTGCATAACTGGCTTCAAAAACAAAGTGTTGTTGAACTTCATGCCTGCATGGAAGCCACTAGCATTTTGGCGTGAAGCCTTAGCCGAATTCCTATATGGGAATGGCTTTCAGGTTAGCATTGTTAATCCGGCGCGTATTAAAGGGTTTGCTAAAAGCGAACTTCTGAGAACTAAAACTGACTCTGTAGATGCGGCACTGATTGCTCGTTTTTGTGCGGCGATGAAACCGTCTTTGTGGACACCAACCCCGTTGGAAGTCAAGGAATTACAAGCTTTACTGCGACGACTAGAATCTTTGACTCAGATGTATCAACAGGAAGAGAATCGTTTGGAAACAGCTACAGAAACTGTAGCTAAACTTACGAGAGCTCATTTGGAATACATCAAAGAACAACAAGCAGAAATCAAAAAAATGATTAGCGATCATTTTGACCAACATCCGCATTTAAAACAGCAGCGCGAGCTGTTGACTTCGATTCCAGGTATTGGAGAACAGACGTTGGTCGGATTGAAGATTATAAGAATGCTCGTCAACTGGCAGCCTATGCAGGTTTAACTCCCTGTGAGCGTAGCTCAGGAACTTCTGTACATGGCAAAACTCGTTTATCTTGTACGGGAAATGTCCGACTGCGAAAGGCATTATATATGCCTGCGGTGGTGGCGATGCGTTGTAATCCTTTCCTCAAAGCCATGACTGAGCGATTATTGGGTCGTGGTAAGGTCAAAATGCAGGTAATTGGTGCGCTTATGAGGAAGTTGGTGCATTTGGCTTTTGGGATTTTAAAGTCCCAAAAGCCTTTCGATCCCAATTATTTACTTGCTACCCCTTGACAGCTCAAGACAGTATCTACTATTATCGCTCAATTTTCACGATTTAATTCACTCAGAGATGTCATAATATTTTGAGCTATTTTCAAAGCGATTTTAACATCGCTTGATAATGTAAATACCGTATCCGCATAATCTGCCTTATTCCTGAACAGCCTTAATCTGCTTAAGTTCTCCCCTATTTTTATCATTTTTTTAGCTTTAGATTTATGAAAAATAAATTCTTCAGCCACATATTGATGTTCGTTAATATCAGAATTTTTGCGAGAAAGCCTAGAGTCTTGTTCAACATCGCGCAAGTAATTTCTAGCTAAGCAGAATACTGCATAGTATGATCGACTTATTGCCGATCGCAATTTTGCCTCATTATTGTCAGAATCGCCAGAGATTGCCGCCAATTCTTGGGCTAAATTCAAATATTCAGACCAATCAAATCTCATTTGACTCAAATCCCAAACTAATATGCAATTTACTATTGGTAACAGTAGTTATCTTATCCAGCCACCAAGTATCATCAAGAATCATCAATTTTTCAAAAGCTTCATCGACTTCTAGTTTAGTGTAGATCGTAATCCAGAGCGATCGCCAATTGGCAATTTCTGGATCGGTTTTCACTTCCAAGGCTAATCTTTCGCTAGGAAATAGTTCTCTAACTTGAGAATGAGCTTCTAAAATTACACTTAGCATTACTTCCTGCTCAATAATTAACTTAAAAGCTTCAAGAGGTTCTTCTACCGTGTAGAGACTTCGGATTTTATTGAAATCAGCGATTAAATAGTCAAAGGGTTCTGTTTTAATAGCTTGCTCTTGGATAGCAGTCATAATTATTGCTTCTGAATGCTTTACTTGTTAGAATTTTAGCAAAGATGGGCGCTATTGTGGAAAGCCTGTGTGTCATGCCGATCGAATTTACGCACGGGTGCCCAGAAACCGAATATGTTTGTGATGGTGATACCGAAGTATTGTCCTAAAAAAGCCGATTTCTGGTTACTCGTGAGTATTTGTAGGGTGTGGATACATCAAAAATCTCTCAACAAAGAGCGACAATTTAAGAGCGACGCACCTTATATATAAGGAATAAAAATTAAATAACTTAAGCAAATTTGTGGGATGAGCGGGAGAGCCCGTGCAGAAAGGACGGGCGGGACGCCCATCCCACAACAATCATCAAAGTGTAAGTTATTAAATTTTCATTCCTAAGGCTCAAAAAACAAATCAAAAAAATGTTGGGTTTGTTGGCGCACGGATTGTGAACCAAGAAAGGTGCGTCGCTAGGAGATTGTTTGTCACATTTAGGGATTTTCGCGACACACCCTACAACTAATTTCTCTCGCTGCGTGGCGAGAAACCGGGTTTCTATGAATATTTTTGGTTGAGTACGAAAAATTTAGGAAGAAACCCGGTTTCTGGGATTAGCAGAGAAACCGGGTTTCTATGAATATTTTCGGTTGAGTAAGAAAAATCTAGGAAGAAACCCGGTTTCTGGGATTAGCATTTTCACAAATTGATTTACAAAAATACTTAATACTTCACAGTAATTAATGAATTTGTGTCGCAATTTAAGTTTAAACTAAGAACGATCGCAAAATAAAAGTTTTCAGATTCACCAGGGAAGAGATCGGAGAAACCGGCAAACACAAGTTTTTTTCCTGAATATCATCTTCTCCTTCCCCTTCCCCTTCACTTTGTGTAGGAGGCTATATGAACGAAAATGTCATTAGGGCCACGCGAAACGTTGCAATTGTTGGCCCTTATTTAAGCGGTAAAACCGCACTTCTCGAAAGTTTGCTGTCGGTGACAGGGACGATTACTCGCAAGGGTAATGCTAAGGATGGTAATACGGTAGGTGACAGTTCGCCCGAAGCGCGCGATCGCAAAATGAGCGTAGAAGTAAACGCCGCGAGCACCGAATACGAAAACGTCCGCTTCACATTTCTTGACTGTCCCGGCTCGATCGAATTTGTCCAAGAAACTTACAATGCACTTATCGGTGTCGATGCAGCCGTGATTGTTTGCGAACCGGTTGCCGATCGCACTTTAACCCTCGCCCCGCTGTTCAAATTCCTCGACGATTGGGAAATTCCCCACCTAGTTTTCATCAATAAGATCGATCGCGCTTGCACAGACGAAACCACCTGCGGTAGCAACTTCACCGACGTACTCAACGCGCTCAAATCCGTTTCTAGCAGACCAATTGTACCTCACCAATACCCGATCGGCAAAAACGAACAAATCATCGGTTTTATCGACTTAGTAACCGAACAAGCTTACCACTATCACTCCGGCGCACCCGCAGATCCCGTCCCGCTTCCCGAACACCTCAAAGCACAAGAAAGCGCCGCGCGACAGGAAATGCTCGAAGAATTAGCCAATTTTGACGACCATTTACTCGAAGAATTGCTGGAAGAAATCAATCCCGATGCTGAAGAGATTACCCGCGATTTCAAGATGGAATTAGGCGCTGATTTAATAGTGCCCGTATTCATCGGTATCGCCGAACAAGATTTCGGCGTGCGGCCTCTGCTGGAAGCTTTACTCAGAGAAGCGCCGACACCGGAAACTACAGCAGAACGGCGCGGTTTTATACAAAGTGAAAACAAGGTTCTCGGTCAAATCCTCAAAACCTATTACACGCCTCAAGGAGGTAAGCTATCGTTAGTCAGAATCTGGCGGGGAACCCTCGCAGACGGAGCAGTTTTGAACGGGGTTCGAGTTAACGGTTTGTACCGATTGACCGGCCAGCAAACGCAAAGTTTGCAGTCGGTCAGTGCCGGGGAAATTGTCGCTGTGGGCAGGCTGGAAGGCTTGAGAACAGGCGATGTGTTAGGTTTGGACGAATTATTGCCAAAAGCAGAAATCATCTCGCCTGTGTACGCACTGGCGATCGTCCCCGAAAAGCGCAATGATGAAGTTAAGTTGAGTTCTGCCTTAGCTAAACTATTAGAAGAAGACCCATCTTTAGTTTGGGAACAGCACGGAGATACTCACGAAGTTATACTTTGGGGTCAAGGCGAAATCCATCTGAAAGTAGCCTTAGATAGGTTGCGCCGCAAGTACAATTTGCCGATGGTAACTCACTTACCGCAAGTACCGTACAAAGAAACCATTCGCAAACCCGCATCATCCATTCACGGGCGCTACAAACACCAAAGCGGCGGACACGGACAGTTTGGCGACGTGTACCTCGATATCGCACCGCAGCCTCGCGGAGAAGGTTTCAATTTCACTGACAAAATAGTCGGCGGAGTCGTTCCAAAACAGTATATTCCCGGCGTTGAAGTGGGAGTGCGCGAATATTTGGATCGCGGCCCGTTGGGTTTTCCCGTGGTAGATGTATCAGTGACTCTGACTAACGGTTCCTATCATTCTGTTGATAGTTCGGAACAAGCTTTTAAGCAGGCGGCGCGGTTGGCGATGCAGTCGGGGATGGAGAAGTGCGAATCAACTTTGCTGGAGCCGATCGCCAAAGTTGAAATTTGCGCTCCCAACGAGTGTACATCAAAGGTGTTGCAGTTGGTCAGCGGACATCGCGGTCAAATTCTCGGCTATGAGGGTAAAGCAGACTGGAAGGGATGGGATGCTGTTTCGGCTTATTTGCCGATCGCCGAAATGCAGAATTTGATCGTAGAATTGCGATCGCAGACGATGGGAGTCGGATTTTTTAACTGGGAGTTCGATCGATTACAAGAAGTACCGGAACCTTTGGCTAAGCGGGTTTTGCTTACGACTGGTGGGAATGGGAATGGTAACGGTAAAAATTAAGCTGTAGCGGCGGGTTCACCAACCATATATAACGATGACCAACAATATATAAAAACCCGCCCCATCCCACCATAAATCTGAATGTACATTGATATTGTTTGTTGGGTGGGGCGGGTTTTTGAGATTGTTTGTTGGGTGGCGATTATGGTTGGTTAACCCGCCCCTACAGCATTAAAAACACTTTTCAATTCATGTTGGGTGGGGTGGGTTTACTTTAAGAACTCGGGTATCTAGCGTTCACTACCAACCTTGTTTTAAACTGGTTTAGCCCACGACAGCCAAGTTTCCATCGGGCGGAAACCGACTGATTGGTAAAGCTTTGTTGCACCTGTCAAACTGTCGGCATCGACGCTGAGTTTAGCTGTATTTGCACCCGCCGCTTTTAAGGTGTGCAAACCAGCTAGCAGCATCGCTTTTCCTAAGCCCATTTTGCGAAAGTCCCGCCGCGTACCCAATAGTTCAATCCAACCGTCTTTTGCGTCGCTGCGGGGGTTTTTTTGGGGTTTGATTTGACAGTCGCAAAATGCTGCAAATTTACGATCGCCCGAAACAGCAATTAAGTCTAATTCCGGCTGATAATTCTCGTCTTGCATCCAGTATCGCACGGTTTCGGCTGTTAAATCGTGGTGGTTCCAGTGATCGATAAATGACTGGTTGAACATTTCTACCCAGGGTTGGATGTCTTTTTCCCCGGATACGTGCGTCAGGGCAAAATCTGCGGGAAATTCGGGTGCGGGAATTGGTTCGGCGAGCGATCGCGTCATTGTGAGAAAATAGCGATCGACTTCAAAGCCCTCTTTCTCTAACAGCCGCATCTCGTCGCTTTCATCTTCCCGACTGTAGGTACGCAATTTCGCGGGCAAATTCCGTTGTTTCGAGACTTCGCCCAGGCGCTTTTCGCCCCATTTAATGATATCTTTTTCCAAATCTTGGCCGCGCGCCTTTGGATGCACGTAAAACCAGAGACAGCCGTCTATTTCATCCTGGGAATCGGGCATATCTAGGAGTGCTAAACCAATTAGTCTGTAGTTTCCGTCTTCCCACAACTGTACGTCGCGGGCTTTGTCGAGTGTGGGGGCGTCGAGTACAAGCTTTACTTCGCTGGCGGATACTTCTTCGCCGACTCCATCGACTGCTTCGCAAGCATCGATTAAATTGGCGATCGCGCACCAGTCACTTTCACCTTTGTAGGAGCGTGTTGTCAAGATATTCATAGAAAACTTTGCAATCCGTAAATTCGGACTGTTCCTGTTAGTGGGTATTGGCAAATGAGTACAGTAATTTGGACATTTTGCACAAATGTCGGTAACAGCCAAGATGCCTGTTCCACAAATGGACATTTTGCACAAATGTCGGTAACAGGTAATATGCCTGTTCCACAGCTTTTAGTTGTTGAGAATGGTGTTGATAAAACTCAGAAACCTGTTTATATCACCCAGGCTTTCAGGTTTTATCTCATGGCGCAATCATAAAAATTGGTTTGCCCTTTTGGGCTAGTTTTGTATTTGAGTTGCCGATCCGAGAAACGCCCAACGTTCGCAAGCAGCGCGCTGGAAGTTATCGAGGCTGATGCTCGATCAACTATTATTTAAATAAATTTGATACAGCTAAGTAAAGAAGTTTTCACCCCCACCGGGTAGTTGATTTTTACTTGTACTCTGTTTTACAATAAATCCTGTTGCAGGGATTTGTTGCTCCTCCTGTTTGCTCGCCCGATCGGGGGAGGGGAGAATTTGAACTTATTAAAAAGTTGCCTTATTCAACTATAACCGCTCAGGTTTTTTTTGGCAAGTTTGAGGCAAGGGGAGTTTTGTTTCTATTAACTGTCTCCCGGATTGGGCGATATAAGCATTGCACTTTTAACCGAGCATAAGTGTATTTTTTATAACTTTTTGCGGCACTTGAAGATTTAATTTTATCCTAACGTTAAACTAACGTTAAACTGCTGTCTCAGATTTGCATGAGGTCAATATGCTCGACAACCTCGATTTAGATATTTCCTTGGACAAAGAAACCTATGATGCCAAAATCGAAGTTTTAATGCAGCAGTTGCGATCGCTCCAACAGACCTGCTGGGAAAAAAAACTGCCTGCAATCATCGTACTCGAAGGCTGGGCGGCCGCCGGCAAAGGCGCCCTGGTCAAAAAAATGGTGGGGTACATGGATCCGCGGGGGTTTGCCGTCCACCCGATTTGGCCGCCGTCAGAGGCAGAAATGGGCTATCCTTTCCTGTGGCGGTTTTGGGAGAAACTGCCGGCGCGAGGGCGGATTGGTTTTTTCTACCACAGTTGGTACACTCATGTTTTAGAAGACCGATTGTTCCAGAGAGTTTCTGACGCCGAAGTACCGACAGTCATCAGGCAAATCAACGCCTTCGAGCGGCAGATGGTAGATGACGGCGCGGCAATTGCCAAATTTTGGATTCACCTGAGCAAAAAAGAACTCAAGCACAGGCTCAAAAAACTAGAAGACGACAGCTTACAAGCTTGGCGAGTGCGGCCCGAAGATTGGAAACAAGCCAAAAAATACCAAGAATACACAACTTTGGCCGAAGAAATGGTAACTCAAACCGGCACGGGCCCGGCACCTTGGACGCTAGTAGAAGGGGACTGTCAGCGCTGGGCGAGAGTCAAAGTTTTAACGCAAATGGCAGCGACAATTACAGAAGCCCTAGACAGACTCCCGACGCAATCTGCACCACTGAAATTGCCACCTCAAGAAAGCTTGTCACCCACCGAACCCAACTTGCTCGCCCAAGTAGATTTGACTCAATCGCTGTCGCCAGACGAATACAAACAGGAACTTCGCGCAGCACAAACCAGTTTTGGCAAACTGCAACAAAGCATCGACGAAGATGAAATCCCTGTCTTAGTGCTGTTTGAAGGTTGGGACGCCGCCGGTAAAGGAGGCGCGATCAAACGCTTGACGGACATCCTAGACCCCCGCAGTTACACCGTTAATCCGTTTGCTGCCCCCACGGATGAAGAAAAATCTCACCACTACCTCTGGCGGTTCTGGCGGCGGTTGCCGACTGCTGGTAAAATCAGCATTTGCGATCGCAGTTGGTATGGTAGAGTGCTGGTCGAACGAGTGGAAGGATTTGCCACCGAACCCGAATGGCGCCGAGCTTACCAGGAAATTAACGAATTTGAGGAGCAACTCACCAGTTTCGGTTGTGTCGTAGTTAAATTCTGGCTGCACATCAGTCCAGACGAGCAACTAAAGCGGTTTACAGAGCGAGAAAAAAATCCATTTAAACAATACAAACTCACTCCTGAAGATTGGCGGAATCGCCAAAAGTGGAATTATTATGAAGTGGCGGTGAATCAAATGGTTCAGCGCACCAGCACCCCGTCAGCTCCCTGGACTATAATTGCGGCCGATAACAAGTATTATGCTCGTGTTAAAGTAATTCAAACGGTAACGCAGGCAATTCGGAATCAACTGAAACGCCGATAAATTGGGATTGGTGAACGGGTAACAGGTAATGGGAAAAATAGCAGCAGCACAAATCAGGCTTGAATTGCCAAGTCAATTTCACCTGCCGCCGGCTCCATCCATTATCAATTACCGATCGACCATTAACCAACTATCGATTACCAATTATCTGTCAGCAATCTGTGACCCGCCCCAAAACGGGTACAACCCCCCAACGCTATGAGTGTGGAGAGCCTAAAATTTTAGACCAAAGTGCAAGCTCCTAGATTCATCTGTGGAGTCAATCTAAAATCTAAAATTTAAAATTTAAAATCGACTGACTGGAAGTAGCGGGATCTCCTTGCGTGCAACCAATAGTTGATAGCTGACCGGAATAGAGCATTTCTCAGAAATGCGATCGAACTGCGCGATCGGCCAAAGTTAACAACCCAACTCAACCGATGCCCGTATTTGCTCCCGCAGCTAAATTAGCGCTCGTTCCACACTTCCGTACTAATTTATGAAGACACAGAATATTGCAAGATGCCTGAACTATTCGCTCGCATTCTATTTCTATTCCTCCTCTTCTCACTGATCAAATCGTGGTGGGATCAATCAGGAGGCAAAGACAATCCTTTAATAGATCGGCTGCGCGTTTTGCTGCTGATCAGCCTTTTGTTCCTCGCTTTTTTTGCCCCAGACACGCCAGTCGGAGCAGCGATTTTTGGCTTAATAGCTTTCTTCTTTAAGCCGCTAGGTTTTGCGATCTCACTGTTGGTGATTGCATCGGCGCTGATCACGAACGGGGGCATCCGCAACCCGGCGCCGAGAATGATCCTGGCTGCGCTGCTGGTTTTGATTCTGTCGAGTATGCCAGTGGTGGCTTATTGGTTCGCAGATCAAGCAGAACGAGATGCCGCAGCCCGCACAGTTTGCTGCGATGAAACAGCAGCGGCGATCGTCCTCCTGGGCAAGGGAACGACTAACAGTCACAACGCTAACCGAGAAGCAATTCAACTGACAGACACAGGCAATCGCTTGCCCTATGCTGCTGTTTTGTACAAAAAAGAACTAGCACCTTTGGTGATTGTTAGTGCTGGGCCCAGAGCAAATTTACAGAATGATACTGGCGAAGCTAAAGATATCCAAACTTTGCTGGCAAGCAACATGGGCGTGCCGCGCAACAATATCGTTCTCGACGATAATGGCAGGAACATACGCACCAGCGCCGAGGAAGTGAGAAAAATCCTCGACAGCCGCGGCGTCGGGCGCAAAGTAATCCTGGTAACATCTGCAATTCAGATGCGACGTGCCAGCCTCGCTTTTGCGAATATGGGAATCCAGGTGATTCCTAGAGCTACGGACTTCTACACTTACCAGCCAGTGTCAGGAGGGCATTCCAAACTGCGCTTAGACGCGGCAGATTTCCTGCCCAGTGCAGAAGCTTTGGTAACTACGACACGAGTATTCGATGAATATTTCGGGTCTGTTTATTACTATTTGCGCGGCTGGCAGGCTCCCAGAGCCTAAAGCGGCAAGTTGGTGGTGTTTTTTTGAGGCAACACCGACTGCTCCCCAGATTGGTTTAACATTTCCTGAGAATGAGACCTTTGTGGGGGGCTGTATTTTCTCATTCCGGCGGGATCGCCGACGGCAAAGTTGGCAGTTAATAAAAACACCACCCAAAATATAGGCTCCTCCCACTTAGATTTTGTTGGAGTTGGTGCTGGCGTTGTGACTGATTCAACGTTTACTTTGATATCTAATTTGCCTTCAATTTCTTTGCCTTTGAGAACTCCGTCCTTGCAGACACCCTTAAAAATCATCGGAGCGGGTTTTGGTGCTTCTGCTGCATCTGTTTTCGGTTCATCTGCCATTTTTTTTATCCTGGGTTTGAGTAGATCCGATTGGATAGTAGATTCTCAGAGGTTCGGGGGTTTTCCGGAAAGGATTGCGCGAACTCTGAAAAAATTAAATTAAATATGCACCCCGCCCCTGATTGGGGATTAAAAATAAGAAGTTGAAGGCATTTCAAGCTAGTCCTTGTTGATTTTGGGTAGCAGCGCTGCCTTAATGCTGCTACCTATCTATCTGGGTGAAAGGGAGGTTTTTATGCAAAGTACAGATTTTTAGGAAAATTTTGTCAATAATATTGATTAGCTGCCCGCAGGCGGTAACGATCGCAGCCTGAAAGCCGATCGCACTTGCTCTCATATTATGTCCGGTCAATTACCATAACAATCAAAGTTAGCGCCTGCGGACTGAAGTCCGCACTACGAACCAATTTTATTGCGATAGAGCGATCGCACTTGCTCTCACCTCACAAACCGGGTTTTTCCCGGAGCTCAAGTGTCGCAATGTGCTTTAAAAACAGGGTTTCTGGTTCACAAGGGCGATCGTAAATATTTAAATAACCGAAAGTGAAAACACCCACCAGCAAACTATCTTCCCTGGAACCAGAACAACTGGCAGCTTGGGCAATAGAGGCAATTAATCGCAGTAAATCCGGTAAAATCCCCGCATACGTACCTCTCCTTGCCCAAGCCGACAGACAATGGTTTGCCGTGCAAATTCGGGCAATTGACGGTCAAATTTTGAGCTGGGGTAGCGCTGCTACCACATTCCCGCTGATGAGCGCAGTCAAACCTTTCGTCTTGCTTTACTTGCTGTGCGAATTGGGTGAAAAAGCAGTTTTTGACTGCGTGGGCTGCGAGCCTTCGGAACTTCCTTTCAATTCTCTGACTCAACTCGAAAGGGATAAAGGGAAGCCGAGAAATCCGATGATTAATAGCGGGGCGATCGCTCTAGCGTCTTTGATTCCCGGTGAAAATGCGGTGGTGCGCTGTCAAAACCTGCGAACTTGGCTGAACCAACAGGCAAAAAGTCAGCTATTTGTTGACGAGTTAATGCTCGATTCAGTGAATGCTATGCCGAATCAAAAAAATTGGGATCTTGCCTTAGCAATGGTAGAATCTGGTTATCTACAAAACTCGGAAATTGCGTTAGAAACCTACAATCGCGTTTGCTGTTTGTCTGGAAGTGTAGAGGATTTGGCGAAGCTGGGAATGGTGTTGGTAAATGGTGGTGAAGCGATCGCGGAAAACTGTCGCACTGTGAAAGCGCTGATGGCTACTTGCGGTTTGTATGAAGCATCGGCCCGCTTTGCGCTGCGGGTGGGAATTCCCGCTAAGTCGGGAGTTAGCGGGGCTTTGTTGTCGGTGATTCCGGGCGAAGGGGCGATCGCATCTTACAGTCCGCCTTTGAATAAAGAGGGAAATTCTGTCGGCGGTTTGTTTCTGTTGGAACAAATAGCTAAATCTTTGCGGCTGAGTATATTTGATTAGATTGGGTAATTGGTAATTGGTAATTGGTAATTGGGAATTGGGAATTGGGAATTGGGAAGAAGGCCCGCGCAGGACATTGTTATTTGTTATTTGTTATTTGTCCGATGTTATTTGTTAGTGGCTACCAATAACCAACTACCAATAACCAACTACCAATAACCAACTACCAATAACCAATAACCAATAACCAATAACCAATAACCAATAACCAATAACCAATAACAACTGTCAACTGTCAACTGTCAACTGACTACTGCTTTTCACCCAAAATAGCATAAACCACAGTTTCTTCTTTTTTGCCGCGCAATTGAATCGCTCCTACTTTTTGCCCTTCGTAGCGATCGCGCACGTAAGCAAAAGTTCTCCCCGTCACCAACAAATTAAAAGGACTGTCAGAAATAATTTCCTTATTCATCGCCTCCAATCTAGCCGCAACGTTGACAGCATCGCCGATTACAGAATAATTCAAACGCCGGGAACCGCCGACGCTGCCGGCAACTAACTGTCCGGTATGCAAACCAATGCCAAACTTAATTAAAGGTTTGCGGTCAATTCTAAGCTGCTCGTTGATTTTGTGCAGCTTTTCGTGCATGGCGATGCAAGCTGCTACGGCATTTAAAGCATCTTGTTGAATTTCGGGATATTCTGTGTGGCAAAAAGGTACACCAAAAACTGCCATAATTGCATCACCAATGTATTTATCGACAACGCCGCCGTGATCCATAATACAGTCGGTCATCGCTTCCAAATAATGGTTCAGCCAGGTGAGCAAATCCCGCGGCCGCATTTTTTCGGAAATTGAAGTAAAACTGCGAATATCCATAAACAGCACAGTTGCTGTAAGTTCTTGAGGTTCGAGTTCTCCCTGTTCAAATATCTCTGCTTTGCGTTCCCAAATAAGCTGAGCAGTTTCGGGGGCGACGTGTTTTTCAAATAACCTCATTAACTGCTGTTTTTCGTACTGTTCCCGCACTTGTAAAGCAGTACCAGATAAAATGAGGGTGCCGATGGGTGCGGCAACGGGAAGCCACCAAAAATAGTAGCCAAATAATACAGCAGCAGCCGTAACCCAAATTACAGGTAAACCAAGGGCGATCGCAATTCTTGCTTTAACACCTCGGTTGCACAGCACCGAAGTAGTAAGGGGGCCAATCCCCAACAATAACAAAATTTCTAGCGCTGCGGGCAGTCGCTTTAGCAATCGCTGATTGAGCAAATTGTCAACTAAAGCTGCATATAAATAAACCCCAGCAGTAGTCTTGTTCAGAGGTGTAGATATCTGGTCAAAACCCGTAGCGACTAGACCGACTAAGACTAATTTATCAGCTAAAGCATTTTCAGGAATTCTACCTTCTACAACATCCACAAAAGCATAGGTACGTAGATTTTCTGTTTTCCCGGGCCAGTTAACCCAGACTGTTTGTTCCTGCATATTTTGTGGCTGCGGCAGCAATACAGGATTTTGCGGGTTAGCAGCGTTGTACCTCTGAGTCATTACTAAACCGAAGTTAGGAATGGAGTCGAGAAATATTTTTGAATCGCGGCTAACGCCGTCGCTGTTCGGTTCGTGCATTATATGTCCGACACCTGCGGCGGCTGCTTTTAAAGATGCTACTGGCTGTTCTTGGGTGGTTCTTGGGAGTACAACTTTGCCATTTGTGGCGATCGCAGCGGCTAACATTTCATCTTTCGGACTCGGATCGAGGAAAAGAATGTCGAAACCAACTGCTGTGGGGGGAAATTTTTTTAAAGCTGACAGCAGGGCGGCGTAGCGATTGCGCGACCACGGAAATTGACCGTATTCCTGCAAGCTTTGGGGTTCGATCGCAATTACCGCAATTCTCTCATCCCAACCCGGATTTGGCAAAACTCCCGATTCTCGAATTTGAAATAGGGTTTTGTATCCCAAATATTCAAGGGGTTTCCACATTCCCAATTGCAGCATGGCGACAGACATTATTCCTGCTACGGCGCCTGTCAGCCAGGGAGGATTTGTGATGAGATATTGCCGGATGCCAATCAGTTGATTGTGTTTCAGATGCTCGA
The DNA here is from genome assembly GCF_020737885.1 of Microcoleus sp. PH2017_34_RAT_O_A. Taxonomy (NCBI): domain Bacteria; kingdom Bacillati; phylum Cyanobacteriota; class Cyanophyceae; order Oscillatoriales; family Microcoleaceae; genus Microcoleus; species Microcoleus sp. PH2017_34_RAT_O_A. Next base: position 31,256 of record NZ_JAEQDD010000106.1, read on the forward strand.
TCAATTGTTTGAACTTCATTCAATTAATTTGACGCAATAATTGACATTCGATGCTGATGTTCGGATAATACCGGGCGGTTGAAACCGCGTCTATACAAACAAAGCCCCCTCCAAGCGGGTTGAAGACCAGACAGATATTCCAGATGATAATACCGGGCGCTTGAAACCGCGTCGATACAAACTCTCACCAGCCTCCGCGGGTTGAAAACCAGACCGATATTCCAGATGATAATACCGGGCGCTTGAAACCGCCGTCCGATCTAGATCAGTTGTTTAGGGAACTGCGAGGTTGTAATGCTTTTCTCTGACGGACGATCCTCTCACTACAATTTTGAGGCGGCGGCTGGCCGGTAAAATTCCTTGGATTTTGAATTTACCTTCTCGATCGATCTTAATGGCTTGGTTGTTGACATAAATTATGTCGATCGGGTTAATTTGACCGCTGAGGCGATAGATATTCCCACCGAGTCTCGACAAACTGCGGACTTTGAGATCGGCTAAGCGAGGGCTGGCTGATGGCGGTGCGGGGGGAGTTTGAGGGAAAATTTCCGTGGCGTTACCGCCGTTGACAACTACTTCGGAGTCGTTTTTGCCAGATACTCCGACTGAACCTTCAATGGTTTCGACTCCGGTTTTGCCGTCTGGGCCGACGCTGACGCCAAAGGATGTACCCCTGACTCCGGCAACGCCTTCGGGGGTTTCAACCCTGACTGGGGCGGTTCTGGGAGATTTTTTTTGTTGGGCTATTTGATTGGTTTCGGCAATTGGGCTGAATGTATTTAAGGCGGCAATTTGCTTGGGTAGGATAATTGCTGAGGTTTGAGCTGCGGCTGTGGGCGCAGCAGTTTTGCCGATCGACAATCTCACTCGTCCCCTGCTGACAAAAATAGCTGTGTCGTTTTCGCCTGAAGTGCTTGACAAATCGGATATTCTAACTGCGGTTTTTTCGGCAACTTCAACGATGCCGGTGTTGTTGTCGATCGCTAAGCGGGCTGTGGAATCGGGGTCGGTGATGATTTCGTCTCCGGGGGCGAGGAGCCGATCGCCGACGACGGCGGGCCGCCCTTTAAAGGTGACTGTACCGCGAATTTCTTGAATTTCGAGCGATCGGCCTGTCGCTGTTCCCTGAGCGTTGATTGTCTTGGTTGGGGATGGATTGGCTGCCGCTATTACCGGAAATTTTGGAGACTTTGAGCCGGTTGGTGGTGCTGGCGGTCGATCGACCGAGATAATTTTAGTAGGGTTTGACTGCTGTTTGGGGGATGGAGACAGCGGACTGGCGATCGTAGGGCGAAAGGCTGGAAGACAGGCCAGCACAGCTAAGGACAAACTTAGGAGTGGAATTTTGGTCGATCGCCAGCAAGTAAAAATTTTATTCATATTTTCTATTTTGTCATGTTGAAGTTCTTAGACTTCATTTGCTTTATTAGACTTCTTAAATCCGGAAATCGTTCCATTTTTTTTGCCATAAAACAGCAGCCAAAATAAGCTTTCTCAGCAAGAAAGCTTACCATTAAATCTTCTTTTTATTGTCAAAATTTAGTAAACTGTTACAACGAGGCAGTTTCCTCAGATTTGATGTGTAATTTTTGGGTTCCCCAGACCAAGAGTCTTGCAGAACAAGAGTTTTCGCCGCTCTCAATAGGAAAGAGCGAATATTTATATATAGCAAACATAAAATTAATTACTGCTAGTAAAGGTCTTTTGGCTTCGGCCGGAAGGATGAATAATTGGGAAGAAATCCTGTAGTTGTGGCAATTAATAAAAAGATTCCCTTTGGGAAGTGATAAAAAATAATTATATAAGTGGTGCGGCTGGCTTTGGGAGTGGAGCTTGTGCCTGTGCAACCAACGCAGGCTGGGCCGAGCGACAAGGGGGCAAAGATCGAGCAACTCCGACTAGAATAGCTGGTAAAAGTATAGTCATCTATTACATGACATGGGAGGCTTCAAGTCCCTCCCCTTTCGCTTTCACTTCGAGCGGATTAACCCGCCTCGGCTGAGCTACGCAGCTCTCTATCCCATTGCTGAAGGCATTTGGGATTGCTTTT